>DHEX01000074.1 GCA_002400085.1 Clostridiaceae bacterium UBA4839
ACTGAAGTGCTGAAACGTTGTGAGGAATAATATGAAATATGATTTGGTTTATAAAGATAACATTATGTTATGTATAAAACAGCATTCTAAAAAAGAAATAATCACTATGCTATCAGGCTTACTTAAAGAATCAAAAATTGTTACCAACAGCGAAAAATTTATTGATGCTGTTTATGATAGGGAAAACAGAGGATCAACTTATTGCGGAGACTATTTAGCATTGCCCCATGGTTGCTCTGATTGTGTAACAAAGCCTTCTATTGCTATTGCAAAAATGAAATATAGAGTGCCTTGGGATGAAAATGGTAATTTAGTTAAACTGGTTATTATGTTAACTATTCCGAAGGCCTCAAAGATGGAAGAAGAGTCGGAGGCGTTAAAAATGGTGGCATCTTCTCTTGGAGACAGGAAATTTATTAAACAATTGTTAGATGCGGATACAAAAGAAGCTTTGATTGAGCTTATAAATAACTGCTTAAATGATAATATGAGGAGTTGAAAACGAGATGAATGGGGGAAAAGTAAATTTATTTAAGAGAGGAATTGCTGCAGTTCTTGATATTTATATATCGTCGGTTTTAGCAAATATACCGGTGCTATTAATTTATAGCATAAAAACTGGAGAGACACAGTTGCCGAGAGATTTATCTTCCCTGCCGGCTTTAAGTGGAAGCCTTATCTGCCTCATGGAAATAATAATGATTTTAGTTTATTACATCATATTACCTGTATATAAATTTAATGGACAAACTTTAATGAAAAAATTATTTGGTTTTAAAGTTGTAAAGACAGACGGCAGTAATGTGGATTTGAGTACATTGTTAAAGAGAGAATTACTTGGCTCTATGATTGTGGAGGGCGGCTTTGTAATGAGCGGCGGGTATTTCAGAGAGTTTATCCTGATAATAACTGGATTGGATTTCTTATATAAAATACTTGTTTATATTTCTTATGCATTATCGATTTTATCTGTGATTTTTATGATTTTCTTAAAAGATAATAGAGCTTTGCATGATTTTATTGCCAATACTAAAGTGGTAACAGTGAGTAAATAGTATATAAATATAATTTATATAAATTCAACAAATAGAGGTGAAGAGGGTATGAAGAAAATATATCTGTTTTGTGATAATGGAATGAGTACGAGCATGCTTGCAAGAAATATGCAGGACATTGGGGACGAGCATAAACTTCCATTGGAAATAAGAGCTTATCCAATTAGAAATTTAGAGAGGATTATGGAAGAAAAGCATCCCGACTGTATACTTTTAGGCCCACAAGTAAGGCACTTGCTTGAGGGTACAAAGGAAAAAGTGAAAAAGTATAAAGTACCGGTAGGTGTTATCGATTCTGTGGATTATGGGGTGATGGATGGAGAAAAGGTGCTGAAAAAAACCTTATTGCTTATGAAAAAGTATAAAGAACAGGAGGGTAAAAATGTTTGACAAATTAGAAAAAATTTTAATGCCTGCAGCAGATAAGATGGGCAAAAATAAAGTTCTAATTTCTATACGTGATGGCTTCTTGGTTTCCGTACCGCTTATTATAGTAGGTTCCATATTCCTTCTGATAGCAAACTTTCCTATTCCAGGATGGTCTGAGTTCTGGGCAAGGATCTTTGGAGAAGGATGGGAAAATTATCTGGGCAGTGTATCTACTGCAACTTTTGATATAATATCCTTACTCACTGTTGTTGGTATAGGATATTCTTATGCTAAAGAAATAGGAGCCGATAAAATACAAGGCGCAATTGTTTCTTTTGTAGCTTTTATGATACTGATGCCTACAACCATACAATATAAAGGGGCAGAAGGGCCAGCACATTTGAGTGCTATTAGTTTCCATTANNTGGGTATATAAGAAAGATTGGACTATAAAGTTGCCTAAAGGAGTACCGCCTTCAGTTTTTAATTCATTCGCTGCTTTAATACCAAGCGCCATTGTAATGCTTATATTTTTCATTATAAGAATATTATTTGAATTTACTCCTTATGAAAATGCATTTGATTTTGTGTACAAGGTATTGCAAGCACCTCTTATGGCTGTTGGCGATAGCTTGGGTGCAGAAATCATTTATGTATTGCTTTCATCAGTCTTTTGGTTCTTTGGAATCAATGGACCATCAGTTACAAATACAGTTTACTCACCAATGCATATGTCACTGTCCGTTGAAAATGTTAAAGCATTCCAGCAAGGTTTGTCATTGCCTCACATATATACACAGCAATTTGTAGATATGTTTGAGACATTTGGAGGCGGAGGAAGTACTCTTTCCCTGGTTATACTTATGGTGACAGTCTGCAAGTCACAGAGGATTAAACAATTGGGGAAATTATCTCTTGTTCCCGGCATATTTGGCATCAATGAACCAATTATTTTCGGGCTGCCAATTGTGCTTAACCCAATAATGATAATACCTTTTATAGGAGTTCCACTGATGAATACTATTTTATCCTCAATTGCCTTTAAAACTGGATTTTTACCTTATACTAACGGAGTAAATCTGCCTTGGACGACACCCATAGGTTTTTCAGGGTTTCTTGTAACCGGAAGTATTAAAGCATCTATATTTCAGCTTATATTGCTTGCATTAGGATGTTTAGTATATTATCCATTTATAAAGACATTGGATAAGAATTATTTAAAAGACGAATCATCTGAGAATACTAAAGATGAATCAGAAGACATTTCATTTGATGATATTTCCATAGATGATCTATAGGAGGAAACAAACATGAAAGTACTTATGGTATTTGATCAGATACAGGCCGGCATGGGAGGAAAGGAAAGGGCCGGGGCCGAACTTCCTCTAGGCGGTAAAAGAGGACCTATAGGGGCGGTTCCCATGCTCGAACCGCATTTAAAGAAATTGGATGAGGAAGTGATTGCCTGCTTATATTGCGGTGATGGATATTTTAAAGAACATGAAGAAGAAGTCGTTAAAAAAATGGCGGCAATGGCTAAAAAGTTGAGGCCTGATGTAGTCATCTGCGGTCCCGCATATAATTATAAAGGCTTTGCTCGTATGTGTGCACTTGTTGCATATGAAATCAATAAAAAAACAGATATTCCAGCTATTGCTGCAATGTCTGAAGAAAATGTGGATACTATCTCAAAATATAAGAACTCAGTAAATATTGTGAAAATGCCTAAAAAAGGTGGGACCGGACTTAACGAGTCCCTATATAAAATTTGCTTGCTGGCAAAAAAAGTTGCAGACAAAGAAGACATAACTGAGTTGAAAAAGGAAATATGTTATTAGGAGTGTGTAAGGCAATCTTAAATAGATTGCCTTACACATTGCTTTAACCATGGAGGTATATAATGGAGAAAATTTTAAATGATAAGGTGGATGAACATTCTGAAGATCTATTAAAGTCTATCAGAACGATTGTAAATATACCGAGCATTAAAAAAAATGCTGAACCTGATGCACCATTTGGTTCAGATATAAAAAATGCTTTGGTAAAAACTTTACAAATAGCTGAAAATTTAGGATTTAGGACTGTGAACTTAGATAATCATATTGGATATGCGCAGTACGGTGATGGAGAAGGCTATATAGGAGTTTTAGGACACTTGGATGTGGTTAAGGAAGGAGAAGGCTGGAAATTCCCGCCATTTAGCGGCCATATCGAAAATGGAAAGATGTACGGAAGGGGTGTACTTGACAACAAAGGTCCTATTATTTCAGCGCTTTATGGGCTATATGCAATTAAAGAAGCTGACCTTAAAATCAAAAAACCAATCAGGATAATATTTGGTACCGATGAAGAGAGTGGCTTTAGCGATATTCCATATTATTTGAAAAGAGAAAAACCGCCGGTAATGGGATTTACTCCTGATTGCAAATACCCTGTAGTATATGCGGAAAGAGGCAGGGCAAATATCCAATTTCAAGTAACTTATGATAAGATAAATTATGAAAAAAGAGCTGAAGAGTTTTTCAATTTTTTAAATAGTTATATTCTTTCCAGCAAAAATACAGGTGATAGGTTAGGGATCAATTTTAGCGATAAAGAATTTGGAACCATGGAAATGAGAAATTACAGTATAGGCAAAGAAGACAATAAATTGGTATTTAATCTTAGTCTAAGCTATCCGTCTATTGTTACTATAGATGAAATATTAAAAATAATAGAGCCAAAGTTAACCGGCAATATAAAATTAAAACTAGCTCTTAATTATAATCCGGTTAGATTTGATAAAGACAGTTTCATGGTAAGAATGATGCAAAAAGCTTATGAGGAGGTCACAAATCTGGACGGCACTCCTGTTACTACGACCGGAGGCACTTATGCAAAAGTAATGCCTAATATTGTTCCTTTTGGACCTTCTTTTCCAGGCCAGAAAGGGATTTCCCATAATCCTAATGAATATATGGATATAAAAGACATCATTTTAAATGCCAAGATATTTGCCCAGGCTATATACAATCTTGCAAAATAAAAATAGATAGAAGGGGATAAAAATGGGGTGGACAATTATAGGAACATGGAGAATGGCTCTGGAGGGAATTGAAAAATCCAGTGAATTATTGAAAAATGGAAGAAATTCTAAAGACGCAGTGGAAACGGCTATAAAAATGGTAGAGGATTTCCCCTATTATAAATCAGTAGGTTATGGGGGCCTTCCAAATGAAGAAGGAGAGGTAGAACTAGATGCCGGTTTTATGGATGGAGATGATTTATCTATAGGAGCTGTTGCAGGGATTAAAGATTTCAAAAATCCAATCAGTATAGCAAGAAAATTAAGCGAAGAGTATACCAATTGCTGTTTAGAGGGAGTTGGAGCAGAGGAATATGCCTCCAAGAACGGTTTTGAAAGAAAGAATATGCTCACAGAGAGGGCTACCATATATTATAAAAATAGATTAAAGGAAAATGCCCATAAAGAGCTAAATCCATATAAGGGACATGATACCGTTGGCATTGTGGCATTAGATTCAAATCATTCCATTTCCTGCGGTACATCAACCAGCGGCCTATTTATGAAAAAAAGGGGAAGAGTGGGTGACTCTCCAATGCCTGGCTGCGGTTATTATGCTGATAGTGAAGCAGGAGGAGCGGCAGCTACGGGCCTTGGAGAAGATATAATGAAGGGGTGTATATCATATGAAACTGTAAGACTTATGAAGGAAGGATATACTCCTCAGGAAGCTGCTGATAAATCTGTAATTGCTTTAAATGATTCCCTGAAAAAAAGAAGAAAAAAAGCCGGGGATATTTCTGTGATTTGTATAAATAATAAAGGTGAGTTTGGCGTAGCTACAAACATTGAAGAGTTTTCATTTGTAGTGGCTGGTGAAAGCTGCCCTCCTACAGTTTATGTATGCCATATGGAGAACGGTAAAACAAAATATCAACCTGCCACAGAGAAGTGGATGAAAAAATATATGGACGAGAGGACAGCCCCTTTAAAATTAGAATAGTAAAATATAGAGAAGTGTTAGCTGCCCCACACTTATGGTGATGGGTATCGTATCATTTTCAGGTGATAAAGACTTTACGTGAGACATAGGGAAGCCTATGTCTCCAAATGTTGGATAGAACCTGTAATCAAAAAAATGAAGAAGGAAGGACATATATTGGAAGGAATGGAGTTATTAAATTTCCAGATTATAAGCAACTCTGGGGATGCAAAATCATATTTATTTGAGGCTTTAAAGGATGCAAGAGAAGAAAATTTTAAAGATGCGGAAGAGTGTATCAAGAAAGCAGAGAAGAGCCTTGAAAAGGCTCATGAATTTCATTCTAAAATATTGACGCAAGAAGCTCAAAACGAGTCAATCAAAATATCGCTTTTATTAGTACATGCTGAGGATCAGCTTGCTTGTACGGGGATGCTGCTTGATATTACTAAAGAGATGCTGCTGGTGAATAAAAAGTATTCGGGCATTCCGAAAAAATGATTATTTGGAGTGAGGAATGATGAAGAGGATAGTGGAAATATGCTGTGGCAGTTTGGAGGATGCTGTAATTGCACAAAGGGCAGGAGCAGATCGTATAGAGCTTAACAATGCAGTATTCTTAGGAGGATTAACACCATCATTGGGAACAATCAAATTGGTAACAGAAAATGTAAACATTCCTGTTGTTGTTATGATAAGACCTCGCGCAGGCGGATTTTGTTATAACGATTATGAATATGATACTATGCTGTCTGACATAGAATCTATATTGAATTATGATATTGAAGGTATTGCATTTGGATGCCTCGATGAAAAGATGGATATTGATAAATGTAAGAACAAAAAAATAATAGATATGGCTCATAAACATAAAAAGGATGCAATATTTCATAGAGCATTTGACTGTGTTAAGGATCCATATTCATCTATGGAGCAATTAATTGATTTGGGCGTGGATAGGGTTTTGACAAGTGGCTTAAAAGAAAAGGCAGTGGATGGAGCAGATCTATTGGCAAAGCTTCAGAGCAAATATGGAGATAAGATACAGATATTGGCTGGCAGTGGGATTAATGCAACAAATTGTTCTTATTTGGTAAACAAAACTGGTATACTTCAATATCATAGTTCATGCAGGGCATGGAGGAAGGATCCAACTACAATTAGCAATGTATCTTATTCATATGGTGCTCATCCATATGAGGGGGATTACGATTTAGTAAGCTACAAGAAAGCAGTTGAGTTTGTAAGTGCATTAAAAGGTAACATCGAAGACTTATACAAATAGTTTCGGAAGTTAAATGTGAGGGATGCAATAATATATTATATAGATCCGGCTCCTGAAAAACCTGGTAAAGTGATAGGATCAGCTTTTCTCTGACTTGCCACATGCCATATGACTGGCACTAAAAAATAAACAAAGACCTTTGATGTTACTTAAAGGTCTTTGTTGCTAAATGAAATGTTACTTATTTTGTTTTTCAAACAAGCTGTTTATTTCGTTTTCAAATCCATATTTTCGTAAAAATTCTATTATTGCCACTTCGAATATTTCTCTTTGGCTTATGTTTTTTTCAATGCTGAATTCTTTTACAAGCTCAGCTAAAGGATAGGACATGCAGATGGATTTAGTTATGGTAACTCCGCCTACTATATATCTGGGTATTGTATTTGAGGAATTAATTGATAACCTTTCTGCTATTTTATCGTAGTTTTTTTCTATCATTTCAAGCATTGGTATTAACTTTACAAACCTTTCAAACTGTCCAAACACGTCTAAATTTTCATTTTTATCAGTCATGTCTTTTTTATCAGTGATATTAGTGTTTTCTGATAATTTAGGTTCTTCTTTAACTAATCCTTTTTCAAGGGTATAATTCTTTTTTTCTGATGACCAAATATAGCCCTTTGATTTCATGTACATTGCCATTGCCCGGTGATCTTTCATTCCTACCTTTTTAGCAACTTCCATAGGCTCAAGGCCTGAATTAAACAGGGTAATTATTCTTTGAACCTTAGTTGTAGGAGTTTCATCTTCAACAGTTATTTTTAAATCGTCAGTATTTTTTTTAACATAAATTTGCCTCTCGCTATTCCAAACATAGCCCCTTCGCCTCATGTACATATCAAGAGTGCGATAGCTTTTATGATTAAGCTCTGAAGCTATTTCATCACGAGTTTTTCCGCATAGCAGACTTTTTAAAATAAACTTATCATCATAGTCAACTTTTTCTGTAGCTTCACAGGATGAGCAAGCTTCATCATAAGCTTCCTGAGGAAAACCCTCATCATTTGTAGTATTATCCATAGGTATCACCTCGTAAAATTAAGTTTACAGTAAATTAACTGAGTTATTTAAGTCTTCCATATTAGCATGAGTATATATTGATGTTACTTTTAAATTAGAATGCCCTAATAGCTTTTGGACATAAACAAGATTTACACCATGTTTAATTAAACTTGAAGCAAAGCTATGCCTAAGTATGTGGGCTGAAACGTGCTTTTTCCAGCCTAAACCTTTAGCTGTATCATCAAGCACACGGTTTACATAGGGAGCGCTTAATCGCCCTGTTTTTCTTGTTGCAAAAAAATAATCGCTGTTTACATCAGGTCTTTCATTTAATAAATATTCTTTTAAAAGCGGAGCTAAGCGTTTGCTTATAGGTATATCCCTATCCTTGCTTCCTTTCCCATTAATAATATGTATTATGTTATTGTCTAAGTCTACATTATCTAGTTTTAAATTTAAACATTCACTTATACGCATTCCTGTATAAAAGAGAGTTTGAACTACAAGTTTTATAAGGGGATGTTCAATGGCATCTATAAGCTCAGAAACTTCATCTGAGGAAAGATATGTACGTTCTTTTCTTTGAACTTTAATAGGCTCTATAGCTACAGTTACATTTGAGTTACATAATTTATTTTTATACGAAAAGTTCCAAAAAGAACGAAGAGTATAAAGATTTCTACTCCTTGTTGAAGCTTGAAGATTTTTATTTTTCAAATAAAAAAGATAATCTTCTATGTCCATTGGTTGAATCTCATCTAAGTATGCAGGACCATTGTATTTGTTTTCCATGAAGCTTTCAAAGCTTGACAAATCTGAAGAATATGAGCATATAGTTTCTTGACTTTTATTTGTAATTGTAAGATAACGTTTAAATTCTTCAATTGCATCATGAAGCAGCATAAATATTACTTCTTTCTTATTTTATTTATTTTATGCAGAACTAAATGCAAATATTTAGTTACATTGGGTTAAATTTAATAAATATTTTAATTAATGTATAAATATATACAATGTTACCAAAATTGACATACTTTTCACTTATTATAGTAATATTATTATTTGCTTTTGTCAAACAAGGTGATAAGTGGATGGGGCTTATTATAGTATTTGTAGTTTTATGAAAAATATAGCCTTGGAATACCGCATAACTGGTACTTGACTTTTATTCCATAATATGTATATAATATGCTCAACGAACAAGCGTTCGTTGAGCATATTAGGAGGTGGTTTTATGTTCGTTATGTGAAATAGAGAGGGCATCATGAAAAATTATTTTCTACAAGCTGTAAAAATGCATATAACTTTTCAACTATTTAACAACTTATATAGCAAAAGGTAATATTATTATCAATTATACAAGGGGGAGGAAAATGGGTTGTAAAGAAATTAAAGCTGAGGAAGTTAAAGCATTTGAGCCGCTTATAAAAAAGTGCATTAAAGTTTATTTGTGGGATATGCAGTATTATGATGATGCTATGCAGGAGGGGTATATTGCAATAATTAAGTGCATGAAAAACTATGATGAAAGTTTTGGGGTAAGGTTTGAATGTTATGTAAAAAGAGCAGTTATATATTCTATAAGGGATTTTTCTTTAAAGATAAACATGAAGGATATGAGCCTCGATGAAGAAAGTGATGAGGGAGGGCGCATATTAGATTTTATTGAAAGCAAGGAAAATGTTGAGGAGGACTGGTTAAAGTCTCTTCAAATTAAGGAACTTAAAGAAGCCATTGAAAAGCTTTCTCTAAAGCAAAAGGAGATAATTTACGAGCATTATTTTAATGGAAAATCCTTAAAGAAAATTAGTTGTGATAAAAGAAGGCATTACATGGGAATCGTCGCGCTGAAAAAGAGGGCTATTTTAAATTTAAAAGAGGAGTTAACTAAGAAATGATTGCAAAAGACCATTATTAAGAAAGTCTGTGCTAAAATAAAATATTTTCAGCATGGGCTTTCTTTTTTATAATCATTTTTAAGTATCAGTTTTGTAACACTTATGAAATATTAACCAAATTATTTATTATTGTGATAAAATATGGTTATACGGTTATATGATGGATTTAGTGAAGGAGGATTAAAATGGGTAAGAAGATAACAGCGTCTTTAATGGTACTTTTAATGCTTTCAGCTAACCTATTTGGTATTAAGGTGAAAGCTGCGGAGGAGGAGGTACTGCCGAAGGTTGAATTTGTAGGTGTTAGTGCTCCAATAGTAATTGGAAGCAAGGCTAATTTTGTTGTATTAACAAAATATCCAGGAAAGGTCCAGTACAAAGTTTTTGTCCATGAACCGGGGACAAGCAGAAAGATATGGAAAGAGGTTACTGATGAGGATTTTAGTAAGCCTATAGATGCCGGTAAGCCCTATGTTTTCCCTTCTTATGATTTAGACAAGGAAGGGGAATATGATTTTGCCATAAGGGTAAAAAGAGCAGGGGTTACAGGCAAGCATTTCAATATGTATGGAGATTATGATGATGCTTATGCTTTTACAGTCAAAACTGTAAGAAGTGCAGATGTTAAACCAGCTGATATAGACGTAGCGGATGATACTTATTTTACAGGAGAAAAAATCAACATAAATGGATTTAAAGGTGCAAAGGATCTGGAATATAAGCTGCATACATATAATTTAGATGAGGGATGGAAAAAGGATATAAACGAGGAATACAAAACTCAAATTGAAAAGACTTTTGATAAGCCGGGAGTTTATGTTTTAGATTTATGGGGAAGAAATGGAAAAAGCAAAAATAACTATGATGCCTTTGCAGTTAAGACAGTAAACATACTTGAAAGAGGGCCAATTGAAGTAAAAATTGAAGATTTAAATGAAGTTAGAATAAACTTTAATAAGAGGGTTTCAAAAGCAGATTCAGATAATTTTTATATTGATGATAAGCCTCTTGATGAAAATGATTCTGTAAAGCTTATGGGAAATGGAACCTACGCAATAATTAAAAGGGATGTGCCATTTGAGCAAAACCAAAATGTAAAGGTTACTTTAAAAAATCTTAAAGAATCAGATGGAAAAGCTATTAAAGATCAAAGCTTTAATGTAAAGGTTTCTGATACTAAGATACCAAAGGTAAGTATAGATAGTCTTAAGGAAGTAAATATAGAGTTTGGTAAGAAGGTTTCTTCAATTTCAGCAGATAATTTTTTAATTGATGGGAAAAAGCTTAGTGATAATGATGCTGTAATTTTAAGTGATGATTTAAAAACGGCTTATATATTAAAGGAAGATTTATTTTTACAAAAGCAAAAAGTAAATGTTAAGGTTAAAGATATTAAATACGAGGATGAGACTACCCTTTCTTCCTTTGATTATGATTTAACTGCCTCTGATGATAAGGCACCATCTGTTTTAAGGGTTGAGCAGACAGGCCTTAAACAAATGAAGGTTATATTTGATGAAGCTATTTTAAGCTTTACAGCAGATTATATAAAAATAGATAATAATATTTTTAATGTAAATTATGATTCAATAAATATAAATGGAAGAAGCGTATCTTTTAATCTTGATAAAATTATTCCAGCAGGCAGCCATAAGCTTAAAATAGGCGGAGCTTGTGATTATGCAGGAAAAACATCACTTGAAAGCGAGTTTATGTTTGATGGAATAAGGGATGATAAGGTTCCACAAATTGCAAAAGTTGAAAAAGCAACACAAAACAAAGTTATACTTGAGTTTACAAAGGATATTAATTTAAATGTAACGGATCCATCGAAGTATTATCATTCAGACAATAAAAAGGCAAAAAGAGTAGAAACAGATGGCAAAAAGCTTATAATAACCTTTGATGATTTAAATAAGATGCCTGAGGGAGTGGCTTATATATATATTCCGGAAAATGCAGTTGTAGATAGCTGGAAAAATTATAGCGAGGCTGTAAATGGAAGGAAAATAATGGTTGAAGCTGATAATGACAAGCCGGAGGTAAAAAGTGTAAAGGCATCAAAGGGAAGCGAAATTGAAGTCTTATTTTCTGAGGAAATTGCTGAAGGCGGTATTTTCAGAATTTACGATAAGGACAGCAAAGAAATTTCAAACAATTCCTTTGGTGTAAACTATGCTGCGCCTGATAAGGTAAAACTCATTTTTACTAAGCCATTAGAAGCAGGAAATTATACTCTTTCTATTGAAGGAATAAAGGATATCGCAGGGAATGAGATGGAAAGGGATGTAGAAGATGCTGCTATCCCTGATACAGTTCCACCTACAATAGATACAAATGGTAAGCTTTATTCTGATAAAAATATTGTTAGGATTTTCTTTAGTAAGCCAATGGATTTTAAGGATATATCAGACCCTTCAAATTACCAGCTTAATAATGTTTATTTGTCAAAAATGAATGGAGTATTTATAAATCCGGAAAACGACTATAGATCTGTTGCAATTTATTTTAAAAATGGAGGCAAAATTACTTCAAAGGATAAAATAGTTGTTGGAAAGCTTAAAGATGCTTCAGGAAATTATACAGATGAAATGTCTACTGAAGTAAGCCTTGAGGATCAAAATGCTGTTGGAATTAAAATTGAAAATGTAAAAATAATAGATAAAAATACTTTAGCAGTGAATTTAAATGACAGTATTTCTGTTTTTGAGCCTGAGGATTTTGATTTTTACATTAATGGTATAAGAACTACTCCCGATTCTTTTGAAAAAGAAATTACAGGTGGAAAATCAAAACTGATATTTAAATTTAAATATTCATTAAATGATATAAGTAAAATGCAGGTTAAAACTGTATCCTATCCAAAAACTGCTAATGAATATGGGGTAAAGCTAAAAGGCAATCAGACAATACAAGGGGATAAAATATCTGACTGTATTCCGCCAGATATAGAATCCATTACATTTTCCTCTGATAGAAAGCAGTTATATATTAGATTTACTAAAAATGTAAAGGGAGATTCCATGTATAGATATTCCTTTACAGTATCCAATAATAGCGTGGAAAAATATGAAGTTGTAAGCAACAATCAAATTAAAATAAGCCTTTCAGAGGCAGCAGCTTATGGCTCAAAGATTAGTGTTTCTATAAGAAATGTAGAGGATGAAACAGGAAACATAGCAGAGCTTATTACAAGAACTGTAGATGTAAAATAAAATGTCTGTCAAAAGAGCCAATCGCATGGCGCCCATGGTGCCTGCCTGAAGTGCCTGAAGTGCCAGGCACATGGCATGTGGCAAGTTTAATAAAATAAAAAGAATAAAAAGGGACATTTAATTACTTTTCCGTTAAATGGAATAAGAATTAAATGTCCCTTTTATTTTATTCAATTAAATTAAGCTGCATAAATTGTAAAGATTTTTAAAATTGCATAAACTAATGTAATGTGATATTATACAATATGATCCTACCCCATAATTCTACTCCAAAATGTTTACTTAATAATGAAATTAAACTTGTTATTGTCCTTTTCATATTACTATCAAATAAGTATGTGTAAACAAAAGGATTTCAGTAATGTCGGTATTTTATCAGTTCAATGGAATGGTTTTACAAAAATAGTTTGTTATACTAAAGGCAAGTATTTTATTTTAATATGGTTGTCTGATTCCTTTTATGCTATAATTTATTTGTTGCGGCAAAAATGTGTAATTTTAAAGTTTCTAATAGGAATTTATTAGTAATTATGATTACAGTGACTTTTAAAAATAATTATTTCAGGTGATTAAAATGAATACAATTGATAAGGACAGTAGGATACCATTATATGCTCAGCTTATGGACATTATTGTAGAAAATATTGNNTATTTATAGTATTAGTCGTGCTACTGTAAGGCAGGCGATTCAGGAATTAGAGAATGAAGGGTATATTTACAAATTGCATGGTAAAGGAACCTTTGTATCTTATAGAAAATTTAAACAAGATTTACTTAAATTTTATAGCTTTACTGATGAGATGAGGCGTCAGGGTAAGATTCCAGTTTCAAAAGTACTTGATTTTGAAATTTTAGGCTGCAATTTGGAATTAGCTAGTAAAATGAGAATTAAGGAGGGAGATATAGTTTATAAAATTACAAGGCTTAGACTTGCTGACAATGATCCAATGATGGTTGAAACAAGTTATGTTCCATATGATAGGTTTCCTGGCATAACTAAAATGGACCTAGAGAATGAAGCGATGTATGATATATTTGCTAAAAGGTTCAATGCTCATATTGGAAGAGCTGAAGAGACTTTTCAGCCCGTCTTAACAACGGAAAAAGAGGAAAAGCTGCTCAACTTGAAAAGGGGAATCCCAAGTTTAAAAATAGAAAGAATAACTTTTGAAAACGAACAGATCATTGAGTATACAATAACTATTGCAAGAGGCGACAGGTTTAAATATCATGTTTATTTAAATAGGTGACTTTTTAGTTTTAAACTATGTGGTAAGGACAACATGACAATATTTTCAAATAAGGGATTTATAAACCAACCTTAAAATTTGCACACTGCAGATTGAAATTTATAGTTTAACATAAAAAACACCATACTGTTATATGGATATTACATTATTAAATTAAGGGTGATCATATGAAAAAAAATTATTTTATATTTGATGTAGATGGAACACTAGTGGATACAAAATTTCAAAACATAGAGTCATTTAAGAAAGTAATGGCAAAGAATACAAAAGTAGAAGTAGGGGAGGATGCCCTTAGAATGGCATCAGGTCTTCCAGGTAAGGAAACATTGAGAAGACTGAATATAGAAAATGTAGATAAAGTATATGAGGATTGGGCAGATGAGATGGCTAAATTGGATTATACAGTAAAATTGTATGATGGAGTGGTGGAGCTGCTTTCATTTTTAAAGAAGAAAAGTTATAAGCTTGGCATCGTTACTTCCAGGACAGAAAGTGAAATAAAAGTGGATAAGGTTTTAATGAGCATAATTGATTATTTTGATACGGTTGTAGAAGTTTCTGATGGACTCAAATCAAAGCCTAATCCCGACCAGCTTTTAAAAGCAATAAAGTGTTTGAACGCAGATAAGGAAAGTGCTTTATATATAGGGGACACTTTGTATGATTATCAATGTGCCAAAAATGCAGGGGTAGACTTTCGACTTGCATGCTGGGGTTATAAAGACGATGAAAAAGAAGCATTATTATCGGGACTGCCAAATCTAAAAAGCTATAACAGCCCCTATGAAGCAATAGAAGAATTCCAAAATCAAAGGTAAAAATATTTATCCAATATATGCTACCTCAATAAGTTGTCAAAATATATTGACAAGTCGATAAAGAGGCTCTATAATTTTAAATGAACTGGTACGTACAACATAACAAGTTATTTAATTAATTTTACTGATTTCTGTACAGAATAACAAAATATCATTAAGTAAATGGAGGAAAATATGGACAGGATATTCAATATTTCAGTTGATGATTTAAAAAGCAGGAATGGTTATATTACAGCTTCGGAAATAGTAAGACAATATAGACTTTGGAAAGAGACTTTACAAATAATTAAAGATAATAAGGAAAAAATATCAAGTTATTTAAATGCCAAATTATCAGATAAAAATACAAGGATAATTTTATCCGGTGCTGGTACTTCAGCATATGTAGGAGATGTTGCTGCTCCATATTTAACAAGGCTTTTAGGAAGAAGAGTTGAATCAGTGGCTACGACTGATATTGTAAGTTGCCCTGAAGATTATCTTGAAAAAGATACACCAACAATCATGATTTCATTTGCCAGGTCTGGTGACAGCCCTGAGAGTGTGGGAGCATATGATTTGGCGGATAATTTAATAGATAGTATAGCACAGGTAGTTATAACCTGTAACAAGAAGGGATCTCTTGCAAAGAGAGCTGCTGAAAACAGCAACAATTTAGTCCTTTTTATGCCTGAAGAATCAAATGATAAAGGTTTTGCAATGACAAGCAGTTTTACATGTATGCTTTTAAGCGTGTTATTAATGTTTGATATAGAAAATCTGGACAAGTACAATGGTATAGTAGATAGGCTTTCCAAAAATGGAGAGAGAATAATAAGCGAAGAACCTGCAGAGATTTTAAAGCTTGTTAAACTTGGCTATTCAAGAGTTATTTACCTTGGTTCATCATCACTAAAAGGTCTCTCAAGAGAGGCTGCGCTTAAAGGACTTGAGCTTACAAGAGGTAAAATAACTACAAGCTCTGAATCAGTAATGGGTTTCAGACATGGTCCTAAATCTCTAATAAACGATACAACCCTTGTGTTTATATTCCTTTCAAATGATAAATATACTAGGGAGTATGATTATGATTTGTTAAAGGAAATTTACAATGACAAAGGTGGGAAAAAGGTTATAGCGATAAGCTCATATAAAGATGAAGCTGCTGAAAAAATATCTGATAAGCTATTTGTTACAGATATAACAGATGCTAGTGGAAGCAAAAATGTTGAAGATGCATTTATATCATTAAATTTCATATTATATGCTCAAATATTTGCATTCCTCTATTCTATGGAATTAGGGATTGAACCAGATAATCCATGCCCTAGTGGAACAGTAAACAGGGTGGTGAAGGGCGTAACAATCCATAAATATATTAAATAATATGAGTTCAGCATATGAAAAATATTTTAGATTTTCATATTTGCTTGAGCTTTCATTTCAAACCATGATGAACAGATTAAAAAAAAGATGTATAGTAAATTAAAAAAAGATGTATAGTAAATTTAAAATAAAGGAGTGATAGATAATGTCAGCACCAAATATTTTATTAGTGAGAATAGACAATAGACTAGTACATGGTCAAGTAGGAGTAACGTGGACAACGTCACTTGGAGCAAATCTTCTGCTTGTAGCTGATGACCAAGCAGCAAATGATAAAATGCAGCAGGAACTTATGTCTCTCACGGCTAAATCATCAGGAGTTGGAATCAGATTTTTTACTGTACAACATACCATTGACATTATTAGCAAGGCAGCTCCACGGCAAAAAATATTTATAATATGCAGGACACCAAAAGAAGTAAGAAGGCTAGTAGAAGGTGGAGTACCAATAAAGGATGTAAACGTAGGGAATATGCATTTTTCACAAGGTAANNGAATCAAAGGGAATAAATGTATTTATACAAGACGTTCCTGGGGATATAAAACAAAGTATAAATTAAACAAGGAGGTTTTACCATGCAGGTAATAACATTAGGCCAGGCGATAGCCTTAACAGTACTTGCAATAATTACAGGCATTGATTTTTGGCTTGAAGCTTTATTCATTTTCAGACCACTTATTGTTTGCACTTTAACTGGTCTTATTCTAGGGAATCTCCCATTAGGATTGGTAGCAGGCGGATTGACAGAGTTAGCATTTGCAGGATTGACGCCAGCCGGAGGGACTCAGCCACCTAACCCAATAATGGCGGGAATTATGACAGTTGTTATTGCTTATACAACGGGCACAGATCCAAAAACTTCAATTGGATTAGCTTTACCATTTTCCATTCTCATGCAATATATAATTCTAATATTTTATTCAATTTTCTCCGTATTTATGGGTAAAGCTGATAAAGCTGCAAAAGAAGCAGATACAAAGACGATTGTAAAAATAAACATCTTATTAACGGCAATTGTATCTTTAACATATGGAGTAATTACATTTTTAAGTGTATATGCTGCACAAGATGCTATGAGAGCATTAGTAAGCTCAATGCCAGCTTGGCTTATACATGGCCTTGAAATAGCAGGTGGCATGCTGCCGGCAGTTGGCTTTGCAATGTTATTAAAGGTTATGCTTAAACCTAAATATGTACCTTACTTGATAATTGGATTCCTTGTACCTACATTTAAATCATTAACAAATATGTTACCTGTTGCTGTAATAGGTGTAGTATTAGCTATGATTGGGTATTACAGGGATAAGGATCAAGCGGAAATGATTAAGGAGATGGCTCCAAGTATTACGTCCGGGGGTGATGATGATGAAGGAATCTAATAATAAAGAAAATAAAGTAATTAATGAAGAAAATAANNTACTTACAAGTCGTGATATTACGAAGTTAGGCTTTCGATCTTCATTTCTTCAGGCAAGTTTTAACTATGAAAGAATGCAAGGTGGTGGATTTTTAGTTTCTCAGCTGCCATGCTTGAAGAAAATATATAAGGATGATAAAAAAGGTCTCTCTGAGGCAATGACGGATAATCTTGAATTTATGAATACTCATCCAAATTTGGCTGGATTCTTAGAAGGAATTCTTGTTTCTCTTGAGGAAAAGAAAGCAGATAGAAATGTTATAAGGGGAATCAAAGATGGGCTCTTTGGACCACTAGCAGGCATAGGCGATGCATTTTTCTGGTTTACATTGCTTCCAATAATGGCTGGAATATGTTCGTCCCTTGCAATGGAAGGGAGTGTAACGGGACCTATTATATTCTTCCTGGTTTATTTTGCAATATGGCTTTCACGTGTACCTATGACACATTTAGGGTACAATCTTGGAACTAATGCCGTAGAAAAACTTAGGGAGAATACTGAAACTATATCAAAGGCTGCTACAATACTTGGAGTTACAGTTGTTGGAGGGCTTGTAGCATCATATGTATCTATAAACCTATTACCTAAAATCGTAATCAATGCACAAAAGACAGTATCAATACAAACAGATTTTATAGACAAGATATTCCCGAATCTTTTGCCTGCAGCTTATGTTTGGCTGATGTATTATTTATTAAAAAACAAAAAGTTGAGCCCAATTGTACTAATTTGCATAACCTTTGCAATTGCAATTGGAGGTTCATTAATTGGATTGCTGTAATATGAGAAAGATAATAATCACTGGACATGGAAGATATGCATCAGGCATAGGGAGTGCAATTGAAACGATTGCGGGTAAGAATGACAACATATACTATGTTGACTTTACTGAGGATGATACAGATATTACATTAAAAGAGAAGTTCAATTCGATTATTAAAGAAAACCATGATGGAGAAATACTTTTTGTTTGCGACATTCTTGGAGGAACTCCATTCAAGGTAGCAGCAGAAATAGTAAATGATTCACCCAATATGGAACTTGTAATAGGTTGCAACGTGGGAGGATTGCTTGAAAACATACTAAAAAATGAAGATAATTCACTTGAAGAATTTGCAGAAAGTATAGTTTCATCAAGCAAAAATGCTACGTTAAGATTTAAAAAAATAGATATAAATAAAATAGAAGATAAAAACATCCAAGATGAAGATGGTATCTAAAACCAGGATGACAGAGTTATCGAATTATGATAACTCTGTTATTTTAAATATAGTGATGTTTAAGAAATTGCTTTGTGGTAAGTTTAGAAGCCATATATGCGTGATGGTAATATTTGGAACAAGGGCATTGCACCGGTCAATTAAAATTTGCGTATATTATCAAGAAAAATTACTAATCTCAAGGAGGCAATAATATATGGGCAATATTGTATCAACAAAACAAATGCTATTAAATGCACAAAAGGGGAATTATGCAGTACCTGCATTTAACATACACAATTTAGAGACCATACAAGTTGTGGTTGAGACAGCAGCAGAGATGAGATCACCTGTAATACTGGCAGGTACACCAGGGACCATAAATTATGCAGGTGCAGACTATATTGTTGCAATTGCAGGGGTTGCTGCTTCAAAATATGATATACCAATTGCGGTACATCTTGATCATTTTGAAGATGTGGAAGCCATCAAAGGGAATATAGACATGGGGTTTAAGTCAGCTATGATAGATGCATCCCGTGAACCATTTGAAAAGAATATTGAAATTGTAAGGGAAGTAGTTGATTATGCCCATAAAAGAGGTACCGTTGTAGAAGCGGAACTTGGTAAATTGGGTGGACAGGAAGATAATATGAATATTGATGAAAAGGATGCTATGTATACTAATCCTGAGAGTGCAAGGGAGTTTGTTGAGAAAACAGGTATAGATTCGCTTGCAGTAGCAATCGGAACTGCTCATGGACTTTATAAGGGTGAACCGAAGCTTGATTTCGAAAGGCTTATGGAAATTAAAAGCAAGGTAAAAGTTCCACTTGTATTGCATGGAGCTTCAGATGTGCCTGATGGAAAAGTGAAGAGAGCAATTGAACTTGGTATATGCAAAGTAAATATTGCAACTGATTTAAAGATACCATTTTCAAATGCAGTAAAGGAATACTTCATAGCCCATCCTGATGCCAATGACCCAAGAAAATATATGACTCCTGGTAAAGAGGCAATGAAGCAAGTCGTTATTCATAAGATAAATGTATGTGGGAGTGCAAATAGGATATGATAATTACAGCTACATTCAATCCTTCTGCCTGCCTGAAGTACCAGGCATGTGGCATGTGGCAAGTTTAATAAAATTAAAAAAAAGGGACATTTAATTCTATTCCATTTAACGGGAAAGTAATTAAATGCCCCCTTTTATTATTCAATTACTACTGCAGTTCCAGATGCAATAACCATAATCATATCTCCGTTTCCCAACACTTCATAGTCAAGGTTTATACCAACTATTGCATTGGCACCTACTGATGATGCATTATCCTGCATTTCACGAATGGCATTTTCTCTTGCTTCAATAAGTTCGCCTTCATAAGAACCTGAGCGCCCACCAAAGAAGTTTGAAAGCCCTGCTGCAAAATCTTTTATGAAATTAATTCCTGAAACAACTTCTCCAAAAACAAGCCCTCTGTAATCAACAATTCTTCTCCCGTCTATAGTTGCTGTAGTAGTTATAATCATTTTACACCCCCTCATTTTATATTGAATTTATATATTAATATTATATTTTATATTATTATATACGATAATTTTAATTTAGTATATATTTATATAATTTTCCTAATTTTTAGACTTATATATTGATCTTTGAACCGTAGTGTCGGGGATGCCACAGAAAAAATACAGATAAAGTGGCATACACTTATTTACAATATATGTACAGAATTTAAGTTATTTATGAAAATAAGGGAATAGTATTTGGAATAACATGCAAAAGTATAAGTTAAATGGTAAATAAATAAAAAATGATGAAGGAAAATAATTTGAATTGGATATCCAATTTATACAAAATTTTCAAGGGACAAGAACTATAATTATTGTAACAATTGGTGGACAACTATTGCGTTCTAAATTTAAACATTTGAAGTGTATTGAGTTAATGGTGCAATTTGCCCAGTTTGCTTGGCAGTAGGTTGGGTTAAAAGTACTATTAAAAAGAAGGGTGACACATATGATTAAACGCTTATTTAAGTGGATCAAAAACATCATCACAGCTGTTCTTATAGTGATTATTGCTTTAGTCCTTATATTTTCATTAAAATCAAGTCTTACAAAAGAAGAAATACCAGAATTATTTGGATATTCCCCAATGACTGTTTTAACTGGAAGTATGAGTCCTGCAATAAAACCTGGTGATGTAATCGTTGTAAATGAAAGGGATAAAAGCACCATTAAAAAGGGCGACATAATAACCTTTAAGGGGAATGGAAGTATGATTGTTACCCATAGGGTAATTGAGGTAGTAAAGGAAAATGGAAAGCTGAGTTTTAAAACCCAAGGTGATGCAAATAATACGCCTGATAGCGAACTTGTAACTTCAGAGGATGTTGTTGGAAGTTTAGCCTTTAGATTACCAGGGTTTGGATATGTATTAGGTTTTTTGAGGACACCTGTAGGAATTGCGGTATGTGCGGCTTTCTTTATAATTGTAATATTCTCGGATGAAGTTAAAAATCAGCCAGCAAAAAAAGAAAATACAGAGGCGGCGGATAAAAGATAGAAATAAATCAACAATTAAATACAGCAAGAGGTTATTAAAGTAGGGGGTGTGAGAAGATGAATAAGCCTAAAGCAAAGGTGCTTATAATATTTTCAGCATTGCTTTTAGTAGCATTATCAATTCATGTGATTTCATTATCCCGTTACAATATGAAAGACAGCAGTGCTGAAAATATTATTAAAGCATCATCATTCATAGTAAAAGATAATGGTACATTGGAGCAGCAAAAGACATTTAATTTAGAAAAATTTGCACCGGGTCAGTCAACCATTTGGAACTTTGAAATTGATAAGACAGGAACTGATGTGCCTGTTGAATATATAATCACCTTGGAGGGAATAGGAGAACTATTTGAGGGGGTAACGCCAATAAAATATGATTTAATGGAGGGAAAAGATAATAATTATACTCAATTAACTAATCTCCAAGAAGATGAACATAAATATATCATTATCCCAGATAAGGATATCAAGTATTTTGCTATTAAAATCCAATGGCCATGGGCAGCTCCTAAAGTTGTGGACAAGGATTTCATTGGGAAAAGTGGCAATATAAAAATAACTGTAAAAGCTAATCAAATACCAAATTAGAGAGCCAGAGAAAATGGATTAGGAGGTGTAATGTAATTTTGAAACTGGATAAATCATACGTCCCTAAAATCTTAAAAAAATCCTTCAGCTTTCTTATTGCAGGAGCAATTGTAACAGGTGTGACCCTTATTATGCCTAATAGTTACTCGATATTTACAAAAAAGTATGAAACCTTGGGTAATGTAAGTGCAATATCAAAAAATGAGCTGATAGAGGATTTCAAAGTAGTAAACGATGGGATTCCTACAATAAAAATTAAAAAGACAAAGGATTTAGGCTATGATCCAATTGTATATTTTTCAGTTGAAGGTGAAGCAGCCTCTTATATATTACATATACAACCAGTAAAGTTAGTTGATGATAGTCAATATTATAATGTACCTATTAATGTAAATGTAAATTTGTATCAAGTAATAGATCTATTGAAAAACTATAAACAGGATTGCGTACCTGGAAAGATAAGGCTTAAATATTTAAATGAATTTATTGATGAAGAAGCTGAACTAAAATTAAGCAAAAGTTATTTAATTAGCAAGTATTTAGAAGAAGCAGGCTTGTTAAATAGCTCAAGTATAAATCTTGATAACCCTGATATAATTATAAAAAATATACTTATTCAATCAGCTTCTCAAGTTCCATGGGAACAAGTGAATACAGAAAATGATAAAAATATTAATAAGGGGATAACATCTAGCAATGAGTCCTACAATAATCCAATTAATCCTTTAAGTCTTACTGAAGAGCAAAGGAGAATGATTGATGCTGTAACTCCCGGAATGTTTTCACATATAAATATTTTAAACAATACTATTAACAACTATGCAAGCTTACTCAATGATAAAACAAAGGAAATCAAAGAATTAAATGATAGTATTGCAGAGAAAAATAATCAGATAGAACTGTATGAATCAGAGATTAAGAAGCTTCAAGAAACTAATATAGCACTAACCAACACAATAGATAGTTTATATAAAGAAAACAGCGGATTAGCTGCAGAAAAACAAGGGCTAGAAATTAGTTTGGATTCTTTATCAAAGGAGAATAATGAGCTAAAGGAAAAAATAAATGAATTGAATAGTATAGTTGATGAATTAACCAAGCAAGTTAGCACTTCAAATCCCCAAACTGATCAACCTCCAAGCAACTAAATCAAATATTTATATGGAATATGTGTGGGAACAATGAAAGTAATGCTACGTGACAAGTTTAATAAAATTTAAAAATAAAAAGGGACATTTAATTCTTATTCCATTTAACGGGAAAGTAATTAAATGTCCCTTTTATTTTATTTAATTACTACTGCAGTTCCAGATGCAATAACCATAATCATATTTCCTTTTCCCAATATAATTATATAATTTTCCCAGTTTTCAGATTTATATATTGATTTTTATCCAAAAATTCAATATAATTTCATTGATGGGATGCATTGCATTATATTGAAATAAATAACAGAAGGGAGGTAAACTTGTCAAGTGCCACTGCTTGGTAGTCTAAAAAATTTAAAAAGGGGGATATTATGAAAAAGAAAAAAGGATTATCGCTGCTTCTTTGTTTTATGATGATGCTTAGCTTATTTTCAAGTAGTGCAAAAGCTGAAATCAGCTCGAAAAAAGATGAGCTGTACGAAAAAAGAAAAACTACTTTGCTTCAAGAAGTTAAAAAAGATACTCATACTATTAAAGAAAAAGAACTTGATAAGTTAAATGCAAGTTCCCAAATATTTGGACAAACTACAAACGATGACGAAAAAGATAATGTAAATAATGGTGAAATTAAGCCTGATGAATATGTTAGAGTTATTGTAGAACTTAAAGGGAAATCTGTTTCAGAGAAGGCAAGTGAACAAAAAATATCTTTAAAAGCAGCACAAAAGTTTACAAAGGATATAGATAAAGAACAAAAGGCAGTAGTTTCAAAAGTTCAAAGTTTTGGTGAGATTAGACACACTTATAAGGATGTTCTTAATGGTTTTAGTGTAAATATAAAATATAAGGATATTGACAACATAAGGGAAATATCCGGAGTTAAAAAGGTTACAATTGCAAAAAAGTATTATCTTGATATGGCTAATGCCGTTAAAATGACGGGCGCTGATAAAGTATGGGGAGATCCTAATAATTTAAAAGGTGAGGGAACTGTAGTTGCAATTGTTGATACTGGAATTGATTATACTCATAAGGACATGAAAATTACAGATTTAAGTAAAGCAAAGTTCAATAAGGATAACGTACTTTTTAACAATGATGAAGGTAGGTTTTTTACAGATAAAGTTCCTTACGGTTATAATTTTGCAGATTTAAATCAAGAGGTCATAGATAAATCTGGAAGTATGCACGGTATGCATGTTTCAGGTATAGTTGCTGCAAATGGAGAGGTATTAGGAGTAGCTCCTGAGGCACAGCTTTTTGCAATGAAAGTATTTTCAAATGACCCTAAAAATCAGGGAGCATTTTCAGATGATATTACAGCTGCTATTGATTCATCTGTAAAGCATGGTGCAGATGTAATCAATATGAGCCTTGGCTCTACTGCTGGATTTGCATCAGAGGATGATCCTGAACAAAAGGCAATTAAAAATGCTGTAGATGCTGGGGTTATATGTGTAGTATCAGGAGGAAACTCTGCTTACTCTACTTATGGGTTGTATTATCCGTATACTATGGATGCTGATATGGGTCTTGTAGGTGCACCTGGATTATATAAGGATACATTGCAGGTAGCATCAATTGAAAATACTAAACTTAAACTTCCAGTTTTGAATTTTGAGGCTGTTGAAGAGTCAGGAACAATTCCATATACAATTTCCTCTGATGATAAAGATCCATTGGCTTATTTAAAAGAAAAAACAGAAATAGTAGATTGTGGATTTGGGACGATAGGGGAATTTGCGGGAAAAGATTTGGCAGGGAAAATTGCTCTGATTCAAAGAGGAAATGCAACATTTGTTGAGAAAAAGATCAATGCCCAGAAGGCTGGAGCAGCAGGGGTTATTGTATATAACAAAAAAAATGATGATACATTTATAAGCATGGCATCTGATCCAAGCATAGAAATACCTGCTGTTTTTATAAGATATTCAGATGGAGTAAAGCTTAAAGGCTTAATTGAGCAAAATGTTAAGGTTTCATTTACGGGAGAAATGGCAGAACTTGATAATGATGTATCAGGTGAGATGTCTGATTTTTCATCTTGGGGAACTACTCCAGATTTAAGGTTTAAACCTGAAGTTACTGCACCAGGAGGGCATATTTATTCTACGCTTAATAATGATAAGTATGGTGATATGAGCGGAACTTCTATGGCTGCACCGCATACATCAGGGACAATGGCACTTTTAGTTGAGCATCTAAAGAAACCGGCTGTACCACAGGTATCTAGCATTAATGGTAAGAGGAACTTTGTGGAACTTGCTAAAAATATAATGATTAATACTGCAAGACCTCAAATTGAGCCTGAGACAGGCCTTCCATATCTTACAAGGCAGCAGGGAGCAGGATTAATCAATATTGAAGATGCTGTAAATACAAAAGTTTACGCTTATGCAAAGGATGAATTTGGAGGTGCTGCAATTTCACTTAAGGAAATAGGAAACACTAGGCAATTTACAATTGTGCTTAAGAATATGGGTGATGAGGATTTAACATTTGATGTTAAGGATAAATACGGAGTTTTAACAACATATGCTCAAAGAGGATACTTACTTCCTTATCCAAATAATTTCGGAGGAGCATCACTTACATTTAATAAGGAGAGCATAACTGTCCCTGCAAAAAAAGAGGCAGAGGTTACAGCTACTTTAACAATTCCTGTAGGAACTCCTAAAAACCAGTTTGCTGAAGGCTTTATAAGCTTTGAGTCAAAAGATAAAGAAAAGAATCCTGATATTGGTGTTGCTTATATGGGCTATTATGGTAACTGGGATAAGGACTCAAGGATATTTGATGCACCAATGTGGGATGAATCTTCTTATTATGGAATAACAGGTCTTCTTAACGAGGAATATGATTTTCTTAATAGTGATGAAAAAGGATCGTTTTCACCAAATGGTGATGGTTATTATGATGTTGTAATTCCAGTTGTTTCTATGATGAGAAATGCAAAGGAATTAAATGTGCAGGTACTTGATGATAAGGGAAAGTTACTTAGGAATATATATACTGATAGTGATGTAAGGAAAAACTATGCTGCTAAAGATATGTATACTTTAAAATCTGACTGGACATGGGATGGAACCTTATATAATGATAAAATCGGAGAGTATGAACTTGCTCCTGAAGGAAAATATTTTATAAGATTAGCTGGAAAAGTTGATTATAAGGGGGCAGCATATCAAAATCTTGATATGCCGGTTAATCTCGACGTTACACCACCTGTAATGGATCCGAAAGGTGAAAAAACAACTCAAAACAAATATAAGATAACGTTTAACGGAAGCGATAATGTAGGAATAGCGGCTTATGCAATATTTGTAAATGATAGCGTAAAACCTATGTTGGTTGCTGGAACAGAGAAAGAGAAAGAAATTGAACTAGCAAATGCAGAAAATCATATTGTTGTAATGGCTGTTGATTATGCTGATAATGTTTCTGAGCCTTATGAGGTTGAATTTGATAATACAGTTATTTTGCATGATGATGTAGAACCGTATACAAATAAAAAGGATATCAGCATTAACTATAGCATTAAAGAGAAGTATAAAGATGCTAAATTGTTTGTAACTGTAGATGATGGGGAATCTCAAGAAAAACCTGCATCGGGTATAATTGAATTAAAAGACTTAGCTGATGGAACTCACAGTATCACATTTGAAGCAAAGGTTAATGACAATATTGTTGGAAAAGATATAATTCAATTTGTTGTAGATACAGTAAATCCAGTTATAACTTTAATTAGCCCTGATACTGATACTTTTAATTTAAATAATGGGGCAGCATCATATGATATTGTTTTCGAGGTTGAAGATGGAAATATCGGTGTAGTAACTGTAAATGGTAAGGCTGTTGAAAAAAATAAAGAAAACCTATATGTTTTTAATGCTCCAATTGTAGATGGAAAGTTTAACGGTGTAATTTTGGCAAAGGATTTAGCTGGCAATGAGGATAAAAAGGAAATTCATATTAATAGCAGCTTTGATGCGCCAATAATTACAATAAACTCTCCAACTGATAATGAAACCGTAAGTGAAAAAACTGTTAGAGTAACCGGAAGTGTTGCTTATAATGATTTAAGTGATATAACTAAGGTTACTGTAAACGATAATGAGGTTACTTTAGATGAGGAAGGAAACTTTAGCGCAGATGCTGCTTTTAATAATTTTGGAGAGAATGATATAGAGATAAAAGTTTCATACAAAAAAGAAATGCCTGAAGATCCAGTTAAAGATGCATTGGTAGCCCAAGGACCAGCAGGAGCAGAAGAGACACCAACAGTTTCAAAGCTTTTAAAAGTATTTGTATCTCCATTGAAATTTAAATCAGCAGAATATGAGACAAAGGAAACAAGTATAACTCTAGAATATGAGATAAATAATGAATGCAGTGAGTTTAATAATGTATTAGTATTTTTAAATACCAATGAGCCTATAGATAATGGTAAAAATACAAGCATAGCTCTTGAAGGTCTTACTGATGGGCTTAATATTGTAAAGTTTGAGGCCTTAGATGAAAGTGGATCAATTATTGCTTCTCATACTATAAAAGTACATGTTGATAGGGAAGCACCGTTTGCAATGAGTATTTTTGATGATGATGGGAAAGAAGTTGTAAGCGGAAGCATTGTTTCAAAGAAGGCAATAACATTTACAGGGAACTTTAATAAACCTCTTAAATATTTAAAAGTTAATGGTAAAGATATAAATATAAATACAGATGAATTAAGCTTTACATCAAACTTAGTTGAGTTAAATGAGGGGCTTAATGACATTGTATTTACTATGGAAGATATGAATGGAAATACTAATGAATACAGAATTAAGCTCTATAATGACACTGAAGCTCCAGTAGTTACTATGATAACTCCTAGCAAGGGTATGGTTGAAGTCGATGATGATGATACAATTAAATTAAGTTTTTCTGTAAAGGATACTCTTGGATACAGCGTTTGTGTTAACGGGCAGAGTCTTGGAAGCTTTGAAAGCCAGACTGGCGATGGCTCTGATATAGAAAAAGTTTTTGAGTATGAAATGCCTATAACTAAAGGGGAAAATATTGCTACTATTGAAGTAACAGATCTTGTTGGGAATGAGACTGAAA
The DNA here is from genome assembly GCA_002400085.1 of Clostridiaceae bacterium UBA4839. GTDB lineage: Bacteria > Bacillota > Clostridia > Clostridiales > Caloramatoraceae > UBA4839. The sequence continues at coordinate 28,275 of DHEX01000074.1, forward strand.
AAGTAGTTGAGATTTATAAAAACTATAATAAGCCAATTATATTTATTGATTCAGTCGATACTGAAGGGAAAAAGGTTTCCATAAGGGGCTCTGTAAAGAACGCTGTTGAGCTTAAAGCTGGAGAAGAAAATGTAACCTTAACAGATGGAAGCTTTTTATATGAAAAAGAATATGACAGCTATGGGAAGGAAACTATTACATTTACAGCAATAGGTGCAGAAGCTAGCTCTAGCTCTAGCTTTGATGTAAGTTTTGAGCTTGTTGATAAAGTAAAACCTGTTGTTACAATTACATCTCCAGCTGACAATGCTAATATTGAAGGAAAATCTATAAGAGTAACTGGAAATGTAGTTGACGAAACTCCTGTGACGGTAAAAGTTAACGGAGTGGATGCTGAACTTACTGATAATAAGTTTGATACTGTAGTTAGTTTTGGGAATTATGGGAAAAACAAAATAACTGTTGAGGCTGTAGATGAATATAGGAATATAGGGAGAGCAGAGGTTACAGTTAATATGGCTGAGCCTTATACTCCACCTTACACACCGCCTGATACACCGCCTTACACCCCACCTTCTTATACTCCACCAGTTGCTACAGTACCATATGTTAATAAGCTTACAATTTCATCAAATAAGAGTGAAATATTCCCTGGAGGAGAAGCTGTATTTATAGCTGCAGTTGAATACTCCGATGGAAAAACTCAGGATGCTACAGACAAGGCTTCTTGGACATGTGATCACGGCACTATAAATAAGGGCATATATAAGGCAGATAAGGATTATACAGGAAAGGTTACTGTAAAGGCTGTATTTGAAGGAAAAGCAGCTGAGAAAACCATTGAGGTTAAAAAGGCTAATGTAAAAGAACTTACGCTTAGAGTAAACAGAAGTGTAGTTGGAGTTAAGAAGAATGATGCATTAAAGGCAGTAGCAACGATGGAAGATGGCAGCACTAAGGATATAACTGAAAATGTAGAATGGGTTGTATCTGATGATAAGATTGGCTATGTAGAGGGAAGGCTTTTCAAGACAAAAGCTGTAGGAACCGTTAAGATTTATGCAAAGTATGGGGATATTAAATCTAATGAAGTTGCAGTAATAGTAATACCTGAAACTGAAGAGGATAATAGGGATAAACCTGATGCGAATGTGCCTAAAGTTAAATTGCCATCTGTTGGATTTGTAGGGATAATGAACAGTGAGGCTAAGTTTGGAGAAAAGCAAAAACTTACATTTACATCTAAAAACTACAGTGGAAAAGTTCAATATAAGGTTTTCTATATACAAAGGGACAGGGATGAAGTTATTGATGGAAGTAAGTGGTCAGTATTAACTGATTGGACTGAACCAGTAGACGCTTTCCAGCCATTTGAAATTGAAATACCTGAAACTTTAGCATCAAAACCTGCAAGATATGATTTTGCTGTAAGAGTTAAAGCAGCAGGTACAGAAGGGACAGTTAAGAATAATTACGGCGGATTTGATGATGCATATTTATTTAGATATGTATTTAAGTCAGAATCCAATGCAGATGTTGATGCAGTTAAAATTGATAAGATAGAAGTTAAGGTTGGAGAAAAAGTAACTATTACAGGAAATGAAGGAGTAAATTACAGGCTCTTTACTTTCAAAGAGGGAAGAAAAGATAGATGGGACAGCTCACCAGTTTCTGTAGGAAGTACTTTAGATTGGACACCAGAAGAAGCAGGAAATTATGTACTTGATGTTCAAGTTATGGATGGAGACAATGTTGTTGCTTGGAAACTTATAACGGTTAAGGTAGTTGAACCGTAGGGTCATGCAAGTGACATGTGACAAGAAGCGGCAAAAGTGGTTAATATACGGCGCCTGCCTCTTGACATTTGCGAGAGTGGCAGTGGTGGCAGCACGCGGCAAGTTGTAAAAATGGTTGAACCGTAGCTGATAAAGGGGCTGATGCAAAAGTGTGAAAATCACAAAATATATTGAGTTTCAATATATTTTGACTGAAATTCATATTTTGCAATCAGCCCCTTGTCTTAGTGCCAGGGACATAACATATGACAAAACATCTTTGCAAACGGGAAAGTGAATGGAATATATTTTTTTTATTACATCGGCGTATTAAATCAGATTGAAAATGTTGAATATTTTTAATTGACACAAT
>DHEX01000120.1 GCA_002400085.1 Clostridiaceae bacterium UBA4839
ATCTTAGATGCCTGACCGCCTTCTAAGGCAATTCCAAGAAGTACATGCTCTGTGCCCATATAGTTGTGCCCAAGCTTTTGTGCTTCCCCTGCTGCATAGTATAAAGCTTTTTGACTTCTTTCTGTAAATCCTCCAAACATTTTTACACCTCCAATATCCTTTATAGAGCTTTTCTTACAATAACGGCTCTTAATTCATCTCTTTTATAGAGCTTCTCTTACAATAGCAGCTCTTAATTCATCTCTTCCTGCACCTGAAAGTTCTTTATCTGATTGAAGCTGAAGTGTAGCTGGCTGAACTTTAACTATAAGTTCATTTACAACTTCAGGTTTAACATCCTTAATTATTCCCATATCAATCCCCATTCTTACATTTGAAAGAAGATTTAATGCTTCATGGGATGAAAGCATTCTTGCATACTTTAATATTCCAATAGATCTATAGAGATCATCTTCAAGTTCTTTCCCCTGCTTTTCATTGAGAACCTGTCTTGCAGCTTTTTCTTGATCCACTATTTTACTTACTACTGCAATTAAACTGTTTATAATTTCTCCCTCTGAAAGGCCTAAAGTAACCTGATTTGATACCTGATATATACTACATTCACTGCTGCTTCCCTCTCCATATATTCCTCTTATGGTCATACCTACCTGATTCAAAGTATTACGTATTCCTCCTACACTCTTTGAAATGGAAAGGGCTGGAAGGTGAAGCATTACTGAAGCTCTAAGCCCCGTTCCTACATTTGTAGGACAGCTTGTTAAATATCCAAGCTTATTGTCAAAGGCATAGTCTATTTTTCCTTCTATAATATCATCTAATTCATTAGCATAGTTTAAAGCTTCTTTAAGCTTAAATCCCGGCATCATAACTTGAAGCCTTATATGATCTTCTTCGTTTATCATTATTGAAACATTCTCATTTTCGTTTAAAATAGTGGCACTTTTAGAAGCATTACTTATAAGCTCCTTGCTTATAAGATGCCTTTCCACCATAGAAAACCTTTCCGCACTGCTTAAATTGTTAAACCTTACAAGATGAAAAGGGCCTATTCCCTGCAAATTATCACCTGATAATGTACCATATACCTTGTCTATTATTTCATTTGATTTATTTTCATCTAACTCGTGAGGAAAAGGAATATCTTTTATATTTCTTGCAAGCCTTATCCTGCTTGTAATGATTATATCGCTGCCATTCATATTTGAATATAAATTAGTCATTTATTTCTCCCCCTCACCTTTATTATTTTCATTATTTGCGTCCTTTTCAAGTTCCTTAATCTTATCTCTTATTTCTGCTGCCTTCTCATATTCTTCATTGTCTATAGATGTTTTAAGTTCTTCCTTTAATTTATCTATATCTCTTCTGACCTTAAGTAATCCTCCTGTTCTCTTTGGAACCTTACCTGTATGCTGAACACCTCCATGAATTCTCTTAACTAAAGGGATCATCTCATTTTTAAATGTTTCATAACAATTTCCACATCCAACTCTCCCTGTTCTTCTAAAATCCTCCATACTCATATTGCAAACAGGGCACCTGATTTCATCATTAGCTTCTTCATTTTCAAGCCCTGAAACTTCAAATAACCCATCCAATATATTTTGGAAAGAGAATGGAATTCCAATTCCAAAAGGCTGGGATAAATTAACCTCCTGATTTTCCCTTGCGCAATCCTCGCAAAGATGCATTTCTGTTTTAACACCATTAATTATTTTAGTAATATGAACTGTTGCTTCTTTTTTATTACAATTCTGACATAACATAAAAAACACCTCCTAATCAACTAATGCAATAAGCATTGATTTTAAAATCTGCGATCTTATATTATCCCTTTGAGAGATATTTAATATCTTATCATTTACCACACTTTTCATAAGTTTTGCCTCCCGCTCTGATATAAAGTCTCTTTCATAGAAAAAACTTATATAATCCTCAGCTTCCTGCTGGGAAAGTTTATCACCTATATTATTCCATATGGTATTTCTCATATAATCGTCTTTATCAATATCAAGCCTTTTAATTTTTATGAAGCCGCCACCACCTCTTTTGCTTTCAATATAATACCCCTTATCCACAGTAAACCTTGTAGTTAAAACGTAATTGATTTGGGATGGAGCACATTTAAAAGTATTTGCCAGCTCATTTCTCTGAATTTCAAGTACATTCCTATCCGACTCGTCAAACATTTCTTTAATAAAATCTTCAATTATATCTGACAGTCTCGCCATTCAACCACCTCTTTTGACCTTTATTCTGACTTTGACTTTCTTTGACCTTAACTATATTATAGTACCCTTTTTAAAATTTGCAATACCTTTTTTAAAAAAAATTAGATTTTATTTTATACTACAGCAGTAGAAAAATGCGAACCAAATTTAATATATAAATGCTCTATTTCTATAAGCGCAAATTATCTATCGTAGCAGCGAACATTGTGCGCTTGTATGCTATCTGTCTATCTGAAATACAGTTATATGCGAAAACGCTTGGGCACAAAAACGGGAGAACAATGTTCTCCCCTACTGTAATTCATAATTTAAAATCATTAATGAACAAGCTACAGCGGAGATAAGAAAAATATATGGAATGAACATCTTCGCAAACGGGCAAATGAATGGAATATATTTTTCCTATCGCAGCGGTGTATTAAATCTAAATTACCAATTGAAAAGGAGCCTGTTTTTATTTTTCAAAAAATCTGCCGCCTAAAGATTTATAAAATCATTAGGCGGCAGCTTTTAAAATTCTTTATTATTCTTCTTCCTCTTCTTCTTTCTTAGCATTTTCAATAATCTTCTGACTAACCATTGCTGGAACTTCTTCATATCTTAAAAACTCCATAGTAAACGTTCCCCTTGCCTGAGTCATAGACCTTAAGTCTGTAGCATACCTAAAAACCTCAGCCATTGGAACTTCTGCAGATACAACCTGCATTCCATCAATTTGTTCCATTCCAAGAACTTTGCCTCGACGTCTATTTATATCGCCCATTATATCGCCCAAATATTCATCTGGAATTGTAATTCCCATACCCATAATAGGCTCGAGAAGTATAGGCGATGCATCTTTAACACCCTTTTTATATGCAAAAGAAGCTGCAGTCTTAAATGCCATTTCTGATGAGTCAACAGGGTGGTATGAACCATCATGAAGGGTTGCCTTAAGATTAATCATTGGATATCCTGCAAGGACACCATGTTTAATAGCTTCTTTAAGTCCTTTTTCAACTGCAGGGATGTATTGTCTTGGGACAACTCCCCCTACTACTGCATCTACAAATACAAGCCCTTCAGTTTCAGTTTGCGGCTCAAACTTGATCCAAACATCCCCATACTGTCCATGCCCGCCAGATTGCTTCTTATACTTACCTTGAACATCTGCAGATTTTTTAATTGTTTCTCTATATGGAACCTTTGGAATATCAAGACTTGTTTCTACACCAAACTTCGTTTTAAGCTTGCTGGCAATAACCTCAATATGGAGTTCCCCAAGCCCTGATACAATAGTTTCAGCGTTTTCAACATCTCTTGATATCTTAAAAGTCGGATCCTCCTCTGAAAGCTTTGTAAGTCCACTGGAAATCTTATCTTCATCGCCCTTTGATTTCGGTGTAAGGGACATTGAGATACAAGGTTTAGGGAAATTAAATCCTTCAAAAGTAACCGGCTTTGAAGCATCACATAAGGTATCTCCAGTCATAGTAAACTGAAGCTTTGAAACAGCTCCGATATCTCCTGCCTTAAGTTTATCTACAGCAATTTGATTCTTTCCTTTTGGAATGTATATTGTTCCGATTTTTTCTGTCTTTTCTTTATTCGCATTATAAACAGAAGAATCAGAATTTATAACACCTGAAATAACTCTAAATAGTGAAAGTCTTCCGACAAATGGGTCAGCAATTGTCTTAAATACAAATGCTGAAAATGGCTCCTCTACATCAGCCTTTTTTTCAATAGCCTCTCCTGATTTAACATCCTTTGCTTCAAATGATCCCCTATCTATTGGTGATGGCAAGTATTTTATGATGCTGTCAAGTAATGTATGAATTCCTATATTTGAAGTAGCAGAGCCACAAAATACAGGTGTAATATCATCATTTACAATACCTTTTTTAAGGCCTGCTATCAAATCTTCACTACTTAATTCCCCATCATTTAAATATTTATCCAATAGTGCCTCATCTGTTTCTGCTATAGCTTCCATTAAAATATTTTTATAATCATCAATAAGT
>DHEX01000124.1:0-19725 GCA_002400085.1 Clostridiaceae bacterium UBA4839
TATAAAGGACAAATACCCGTATATGAAGAAGGCCTTAATGAAAAATCAACAGGAGCTGATTTTGCACAAACTCCTGCGCTGCAGCCCGTTATTGTTGCGCTTTCCCCTTGCTTTACACCAATTTCAAACCCTGACGCAGTATATCAGTCATCAACAACAAAAATTGATATTTCAGCTATACCTGACTTTACTATGCTTTCTTCCGTTTCAGATGGGTTCCTGACAGTTTCATTCAATACAACAGTAGAAAAACTGCAAGTTCCATCCTCGTGGAGCAACTGGGGTTCGCCTTCAAATGCTGAATCATCTACACCTGCTGTACTTTTTTCTCTTGCACTAAATACCTTAACGTTAAACATGTCACGTCCTGTCACTACCTTTGGATTTGAACTTAGTCCCGATATTTTAGGTACCTATAATTATACAGTTGATTTTTATCAAGACAGCAATCTTTACGGGACTATTACCCGGCAAGTATTTGTACCTAGTGGCAGCCGTTTATTTGCTGCAACAGCAGTTTGCTCCCCATTTAACAAAGTTATAATCAGTATTGCAGCGGGTCAGAATTCAGCCGGATTTGCTATTGCACAAATCAGATATGTCCCTGCGCCTGCACAGCTTACAAGAGGAATTGATATTCTGGGCCTAAGCTGATTAATCTTTTTTATGGGTGAAAAGCCTTTTAAACTGCCTCTTGCTTCTTAAAATAACAGCCATACGAGTTGCTTGTCAAGCAACCTATATGGCTGTTATTGTTATCCTTTTGAATTGAGAACCTTTTCTTTAATGGCACTTTCAATAAACTGATTTAGGAAAACACGATTTGTTAATTAAAATTGTAAAAGTGCCCCATCAAGAACTGTCCCTGGTGGGTCTGTTTCAATTAACAATTCTGTATTGCAAGTAATATGATATAGTATGTTATACATTTTTTAATACTCGAAGTGTCCTTGGGGGTTATTGTGAGCAGTAATAATATTAAAGGCTGGACCGTTCTTATTTATGCCAATGGCAACAATGAACTGGAACCTGAAATTTGGAAGTCCAAGATAGACGCAGAAAAGTCAGGCTCCAGTGAAAATATCAATGTGGTGATGCAAATAGGAAGAGTGCCAAGGCATATGGTTGAAATAATGAGACCCAAAGCGCCGCTTCCTGATGAAGGCGAAAATTGGACAGGAGTCAGGCGCTATTATATATCCAATACAGGCTCTGAGTTAATCTCAGATCTGGGCAGGATTAACATGGCAGATCCCCGCATACTATACGACTTTATAAAATGGGGGTTTGAAAGCTACCCTTCAAAGCGCAGGATGCTGGTTGTGGGCGGGCATGGATTCTCATTTGTCGCTATCATGACCGATTTCAGTCAGGATGTGCCTTACATGATGGGTGTCCCCCAGATGTGCAGGACAATAAACGCAGCCCTGAAGGAAACCGGAGCAGCCTTAGACATACTTGTGCTGGATGCCTGTTATATGAATTCCATAGAAATAATTTATGAACTGGGAAAGAAGAAGGAATGCCCTGTCAAATACCTGCTGACCTATATAAGAAATGGCCCTCTAAGCGGCCTGCCATGTGATAAGCTCGTGTCTGCCCTTAAGGAGGATTACAATATCAGTGATACAACCATGATATTAAAAGGTATTGTGGATAGCTTAGGTCTGGACCTGGTGGCTGTTGAAATAAATCATGGAAAATTGAAAAAAATAAAGGGTATTATAAGCAGGCTGGCATACTCATATTTAACATGCGAGGGATACAAAGATACAAGCCCCAGGGAAGTTATTGACACCGCAGATGCAAACTGTCCATGGTACAGCTGTGCCCTGGAATATAGAAGATGCATACAGGAAATAACCATATGCTATAAGCCCGCACCATATGACTACCATAATTTAATCGATATAGCTGCCCGGGAATTCCGGTTTACCGGCAACAAAATGGATTACATCGCACTGATTTACCTGAATTTAAGCTTCTGCAGGAACAACTGCTGGACTTATCTTCTGACCAGCAAATCACTGGACAAAAATGTGAATTCCAGACTTACCAACCTGAATCTGCCCCTGGAGCCTATAGTAATGCACCCAAAAATTGTTGAAAGGATTATATCTTTTATAAATACATCATTGCCAGCTGAAAATGTGGGGCAAATAATTAATCATCTGTTTTTATACAAAAACTGGACCCATACCGAAATAATCAATAGGCTGTCCAATCAGCTCAAAAGCTTCCTGCCTTAACGCAGACATACTGAACATACAAAAGACCGGGGCAATCTTATGGCTGCCTCGGCCTCGATCAGCTGACCTGCCTCTTTATGCTTTTTTGAAGTAGTAGACTTTCCCATCCTCAATTGAAAAACTTATATTGGATTTTTCATAAAGGTAGGATAAAAATGCTGAAACAGATGAAAAGTAGTTGTGGTACTCGTTTAAACTTTTAACTTTAAGCTCATTTATAATAATAAGGTTTTCAAGGAGATCCTCTTTGGTTAATGGCTGATCTAATAAATCTGAAATTTGATTTATATAGTCTTCAATATTTTGCAGATTCTTATTAACAAGGGCAACAATTTCATTTTTAGTATATAAAACGCTGGAGTGACTTACCATGAAAAAATCACCATCTATGTCTGCAATGGATTTTAATGTGTTTATACTGTCCTCAATATTTATAAGATAAGGAAATGAGTATTTTTCAATAATATTTTCGCTAAATATTGAATCTCCTAAATAGCATACCTTTTCTGGAGTTAAAATGCCAATTTGCTCAATGGAATGACCCTTTAGGGGGATTATTTCAAACTTCTCATCGTTTATTTTATTTAATCCATAATCTATTACGGAATCTACAGGTACAACTTTATTGTTTCTTACTATTTCTTTAATTGGGTTTGCAGAATACTGGGCATAGGAATGGAGAAGGGGATTATCCATAAAGAGTTTTTCAGATTGAGAGGTATAAATTAAAACTCCAGGGTAATTATTTTTAAAATATAAATTTCCACCGCAATGGTCAATATGGCTGTGAGTATTTATAATATACTTAGGATGAAGATCGTTTTGAATTAAAACTTCATCTATTTTTTTTGCCTGCGTAGAGTTAATTCCAGAATCCACTAACAGGCAATTTTTATTTTTAAAAACATATACCCCTATATTTGTTGGTGCATCTATATAATATGAGCTTCCCTTTATTTTATTTAACATCATTTTCTATCACGCCTTACATATAATTTAATAATCAATTTAATAATAAGGAGTATTTTAAATTGATGCAAGGGAAATTTTGAATTGAATAGACGAAATAAAATACATTAAAGATATTGCTGTTCATATAATAGTAATGAATTTTATTTCGGAGAGAAGTTTATGAAAAAAAATATTTTAAATTTTATAATTGGAGTTTTAATTGCAATACTAATATTTATGATTAACAAAAATTACATAAGCATATTCAATAGAAACTTTTTAATTCAGGATAAAAGAATTGTAATAATTGATGCAGGTCATGGGGGAATAGATGGAGGTGCAGTGTCTAAAAGCGGTACCAGTGAAAAGGATATTAACCTTTCAATTTCAAAAATGCTTAAGGGATATCTCGAAAGTAGCGGGTACACATGTATTATGATAAGAGAAACAGATGAAGGTTTATATGAAAAAGGGGAAGGCATAAGATATCAGAAAAATGATGATTTAAAGAAAAGAAAAGATATGATAAAGGCAGAGGGTGAAGGCATATTTGTAAGTATTCACCTAAACAGTTTTCCTCAATCACAATATTATGGTGCACAGGTCTTTTATCATCATAATAGTGAGGAAAGCAAAAAACTCGCAAAATGTGTGCAGGACTCTTTGATAAATTTAGTGGATAAAAGTAATATCAGGGAGGAAAAGTCTTCAGATTCCTATTACCTTTTAAGAGATAATAAAATTCCCTCAATAATAGTAGAATGTGGTTTTTTATCTAATCAAAGAGAAGCAGAGCTTTTAAAGGATGAAGAGTACCAAAATAAAATTGCTTTTGCAATTTTTGCAGGAATAGAAAGATATTATAATGGAAATGAGTTAATAGACTGATTTTTCATACAGTGGTAAAATGATAATAGAGGTGATTAATATGGGAAAACTGTTAAACTCCTATGCAATGCCTCATCCCCCTATTATTGTTCCATGGATAGGAAAAGGGGAGGAGGGAAAAGTTCAAAGTACTATTGACGCTTGTAAAAAGGTATCTTTGGAGATTAAGAGCAGCAAGCCAGATACTATTATATTTATAACTCCCCATGGCCCGCTTTTTAGAGATGCTATTGCAGTTTCCGACGAAAAAAGAATAGATGGCAGCTTTAAGGATTTTGGGGCACCGGGGATTAGATTCGCCAAGGAAATAAATACTGAATTAACTAAAAGGGTGATAAATGAAGCCAATAAAAAAGGAATAACTACAGCTTCTATAAATAAAAAGACATCTGAACTTTATAATATTGAATTCACTCTTGACCATGGGGCTATGGTTCCTATGTATTTTATAGATGAGAATTATAGGGATTATAAAATAATGCACATAACCTATGGGCTTTTAAGTAAATCACAGCTTTATGAATTTGGAATGATAATTAAAAAATGTATAGAGGAAATGGACATAAATGCAGTAATCATTTCAAGCGGTGATATGTCCCATAAGCTTAGTGATGATGGGCCATATTCCTATAGTCCTTACGGAGAAGTATACGACAGTAGTTTAGTAGAAGCTATAAGGAATAAGAACATTTTGGGGATTTTTAATTTGGATGAAAATGTTGTTAAAAATGCAGGAGAATGTGGATTAAGATCTTTGTATATATTATTAGGCGCTTTAGATGGCGCAAATTACAATTCTGAAGTTCTTTCTTATGAAGGACCTTTTGGTGTTGGATATGGCGTATTTAAGTTTGGGGTGGAAAGCGGAGAAGGTGAGAAACTGTTTAATAAAATAAAGGCAGGAGAACAAGAAAAACTTCAAAATAGAAGAAAAAACGAAGATGTTTATATAACCCTTGCAAGGGAAAGCCTTGAGACATATATAAGAAAAGGAAAATATATTAATATCCCTGATTATGCAACAGAGGAGATGTTAAAAGAAAAACATGGGGTTTTTGTATCCCTAAAAAAATTTGGAGAATTAAGAGGATGCATAGGAACTATAAACCCTTGTCGTGAAAATGTTGCAAAAGAGATTATTTTTAATGCTGTGGAAGCTGGAGTAAATGACCCAAGATTTTACGCTGTAAATGGAAGTGAGCTTGATGACTTAGAATACTCTGTAGATATTTTAATGCCTCCGGAAAAGGCAGAATTTGAAGATTTAGATCCTAAAGAGTATGGAGTTATTGTAAAATCTGGCTATAGGACAGGGCTTTTACTTCCTGATTTAGAAGGGGTTGATACTAAGGAGGAACAGGTAAAAATTGCTCTTAAAAAAGCCGGAATATCCAAGAATGAAAAATTCACTATAGAAAGATTTAAAGTTATAAGGCACAGGTGATATTATGAAAAAAAAGGCTATGTATTATAAAAAAGATAAAAGCGGTGTTGAATGTAATTTATGCCCACACCAATGTAAATTGGATAATAACCACATGGGATTTTGTGGCACACGAAAAGCTGAGGATGGTGAGCTTTATTCTTTAAACTATGGTGAAGTTACTTCTATTGCATTAGATCCTATTGAGAAAAAGCCTCTTTATCATTTTAAACCTGGAAGCAAAATTATTTCAGTTGGGAGCTTTGGATGTAATTTCAAATGTGGATTTTGTCAGAATGCGTCTATTTCTCAAAATGTGGCTGAAAGTCAATTTATACCTGCAGAAACTTTAGTTAAACTTGCCCTTGAATATAAAAGTGAAGGCAATATTGGTATTGCCTTCACTTATAATGAACCAACTGTTTGGTTTGAATATATCTATGATACTATAAATATAATCAAGGAAAATGAAAAGTATAAGGATGTTGATGTTATTCTTGTGTCAAACGGATATATCAATGATGATGCTTTTAAATTAATTCTTCCGGGTATTAGTGCAGTAAATATTGACCTTAAAGCTTTTAGTGCAGATTTTTATAGAAATATCTGTAAAGGTGAAATGGAGTATGTAAAAAATTCTATAATTGAAGCATCTAAGCATTGTCATGTAGAAATCACAAACCTTATAATTGAAGGATATAATGATGATGAAGAGGAAATTGAAGCATTAAGCAAGTGGCTTTCTTCTATTAACAAGGACATTCCTCTTCATCTTTCGAGGTATTTTCCTGCATATAAATTTAAAGTTAAAAGCACATCTCCTGAAAAAATGCTCAGAGCTTATGACATAGCATCAAGCTATTTAAACTACGTATATATAGGGAATATGGGAGATGTAAAAAGCGACACATTATGCCCTGTCTGCAAAAATGTGATTATAAAACGCAGCGGGTATAATGTAGAAAGCAAATTAAAGGATGCAAAATGTCCTTACTGCGGTGCTGAAATAAACATTGTATTATAGAGGAGAATAATGGCTGCTGTGAATTTTCTACAAAAGTTTCTTAAAAATAATTATTTTGTATTACCCGGGGAATATGTGTCAATGACAAAAGAAAGCAAAATATAATAAGCGACAAAGAATTTTATTATTTGTCGCTTATTGATAATTATATAGGTTGTCTAATTTTAAAAAATATTTACTACATGTCCTTTTCATAAACTCCTGCTACAATTTCAGCAATATTATTTGAGTGATCGCCGATTCTCTCTAAATTGCTTAAACAATCAAGGAAAATGGTTCCACTGACGGGAGAACATTCTCTCTTATTAAGTCTTGCAATATGATCTTCCCTTAAATATTTTTCCATCCTATCAATATTAGCTTCATTTTCTATAACAGATTTTGCAAGTTCAGTATCTGATTCTTTTAATGCTGTTACAGCGTTAACTACTGCGGTATGAACAATGTCTGCCATTTTATTAAGTGCCTTTTCACCATCCTCTGAAAAGTCAAGATTGTTATTAATTTTATCCTGAGCAAATTCAGAAATATTGTCAGCATGGTCGCCAATTCTTTCAATATCATTAACCACGTGGAAAAATGATGTAACTTCTGCAAGCTGATCTTCTGCTAATGGCGTATTAGAAAGTTCTACCATAAAGCTGGTTATTTCTTTTTCAAGGAAGTTAATAACTTCTTCTTTTTCTTTTACTTGAGCTATGCATTTTTCATCATTATTTATAATTGATTTTATGGATGTGGCTAAGTTATCTGCTGCAATATTTCCCATTCTTACTATTTCATTTAGAAGCTGGCCTACTGCAACAGATGGAGTTTCAAGTAATCTTTTATCAATGTATTTCAATGACATAGTTTCTACTGCTTCATCTTTTCCTGGAACTACTTTGTTAACAAATTTAACTAAGAGAGGAATAAAAGGTGCTTGAATTACAGTATTTGTGATGTTAAATATTGTATGGGTATTTGCAATTTGGCGGGCTACATCTCCACCAAGCATTCCAATTAACATGGTTATCCATTTCAAAAGAAACATGAAAATTACTGTTCCAATTGTGTTAAAAGTTAAGTGAATAACTGCAGCTCTTTTTGCATTTTTATTAGTACCAATACTTGCAAGAAGTGCAGTGGCACAAGTTCCTATATTGTCTCCCAAAAGTACAGGAATTGCTACATCGATTCCAATAGCTCCGGTTTTTGCAAGTGCCTGTAAAACACCAATAGTAGCACCGCTGGATTGAACTATAGCGGTCATGCCAAGCCCTACGAATACGCCGAGAATTGGGTTATCATTAAGATTTAAAATAAGATCTGAAAACCATTTTTCCTTTGCTATAGGACTCATAGAAGTGCTCATAATATTCATTCCAAGAAATATAATACCAAATCCAAGCAGTATTTGAGCTGTATCCTTTGTCTTTTTCTTTTTTGAAAACATAAGAAATGCTACCCCTATTGCAATCATAAGTGGGGCAAAATCGTTTAAATTAAATGCAATAAGCTGAGCCATAAGGGTAGTACCAATATTTGCTCCCATTATAATTCCTGCTGCTTGATATAAATTCATAAGTCCAGCATTAACAAATCCTACAACCATTACAGTTGTAGCACTACTGCTTTGAATAAGTGCGGTAACAGCAGCACCTACAAGTATTGCCATAAGTGTATTGCTTGTAAGTACTTCAATAAGTCTCTTCATTTTATCTCCTGCTGCTTTTTCAAGGCCTTCACTTGTAAGCTTCATTCCATAGATGAAAAGTCCTAATCCTCCAGCTAGATAAAAAATCATTTTGTAATTCATAATATACCCCCATTTATAGTGTATAAATTTTGGAGAATAATAAGAAATAAAATATCATTGAAATATTGAATAATAATATTCAATTTAATTATAGATTTTTATTAAAATTAAAGCAATTCTTTTATCAACTTTTATCCAATGGTTTACCATCCATAATTTCCCCACTTAATGTGGGGAAATAACGGCTGCTACGCCCCTGGATCGGCTCTTCTAAAACTTAGCTGGAGGAAGTATTCCTTATAAGAAAGCTCCACCTGAGTTTAAGAATCGCCTTATCCGATGGCTACCACCCGTAAATCCTCAGCTTAATGCGGAGAATAACGGGTTTTCATGCTCTATAATGACTTGCTTCCAATAAGGGATGATAATGAATCAATAGCTTTATTATCATCTTTACCTTAGTCATAATAATGTGGTTTTATTTTTCCAGTAATTATATTATAATGGAAGTGGAGGTAAGAACTTCATGAAGACTATATAATTTCTTATAATATTAAGGGGGACAAGTATGAAGAAAAAAGTTATTTTGCTCATAATATTAGTGATGGTTGTGTTGTTTGCAATATTAATAAGTCCTTTAATGAATATCTCATTTAAGAATGAATCAATAAGTAAAGCACAATGGAAGGAAGATCTTGAATATATGAGAAAAAACCTTCCCAAAAAACATGTTAATTTATTTTTTAAAACTACTCGCCAAGAGTTTGACAATTCCATTCTTAACTTAGAGCAAGATTTAAATAACATTGATTCACAAGAAATACAAGTCCGATTAATGAGTATAATTTCAAGTATAGGAGATGCTCATACTAATATAGTAAATTTCGATTCAAAATATAAATATCCTTTAAATGCATATTGGTTCAAAGAAGGGTTGTTTGTTGTTGGTATTAGTTCAAAATATAAAGACATTTTGGGCTGCCAAATCACTGAAATTAACGATATCCCTATAGGTAAAATAATAGAAGATATAAATACTTTAATCCCTCATGAAAATGAATTTTTATTAAAGTCGGAAAATCCATCTATGTTACAAGAACCAAAAGTATTAAGACATTTTGGAGTTATAAATGAAGTGAGTGAAAAACAAAGCATAGTATTAACATTAGTAAATCAAGATAATATGACTTTCAAGACTAACATCCTTCCTGAGGCTAATAGTGATATAAAATGGAGCTATCTAACAGATAAAATTAAAAGCAAATCCCTATATTTAAGCAGCAATGAAAATTCTTGTTTGAAATATAGTGAAGATGATAATTTGATTTATTACAGATTTAATACTACAGCAAATCATCCAAGCACTAAAGAATTGTCATTATTAAAAAGTATGCTTAAAGAAAAAAAGGCAGAAAAGTTAATTATCGATATAAGAGATAATGTAGGTGGTTCATATTTTGGAAACAGCAGGTTAGTTAATATAATACGTAATTCATCATATTTTAATAACAAAGGAAAGTTATTTGTTATTGTCGGACGAAAAACTTTTTCATCAGGGCTGCTATATACATATGAATTTAAAAATAGAACCAATGCTATTTTCTATGGAGAGCCTACTGGTGGGAAACCTAATCATTATGGAGATTTGCACTACTTGAAACTTCCAAACTCAAAGATTTCATTAAGCTATTCAACTAAATATTTTCAATATGGAAGCGGCGATGCATTTTTCCCTGACTGTTTAGTTGAATATAGTGTTAAAGACTTTTTAGCTGGCATTGATCCTGCTGTTGAGAAAATTAAATCCGATTATAGGTAGAGGGGTAGAGGGTAGAGGGACGGTTACTTTATATTTGATTCAACAAGAAAAAAATAAAAAGGTGCATTACGCACCTTTTTATTTTATATCTTTTATTTCTGTTACATCGTAGCCAGCATCTTCAACGGCAAGCTTTAATGCTTCGTTATCTGCATCTTGCACCTCAACTACTGCAAGCTTTTCTTTAAGATCAACTTGAACATCTTTTACTCCTTTAACTTCCATAAGAGCATTTTTAACATGCATTACACAATGTGCACAGGACATACCTTCAATTTTAATTTCTTTTTTCATACTATCAACTCCTCATTATATTTAGTGATAAGAGTTTTTTACCCTTACACTGATTTGTTTTTTGGGGGATATTCACTTTACAAGTATTCGGGATGAGCCCAAGGGACAGTTATTTTATCCATGCTTCAATGTGTAATCAAGGATAAACAAAAGCATAAATAAATAGCTTTTGATAATGAAAATAAAGTAACTGTCCCTAATGGCTGCTGTTTTAAGCCTTAAATCTTTTAAGCCTTAGTGCATTTAAAAGTACGGATATGGAGCTAAAACTCATGGCAGCAGCAGAAATCATAGGATTAAGCATGGGCCCTCCAAATAAAGTTAAAACACCTGCAGCAGCTGGGATTCCAAGAGAATTGTAGCCGAATGCCCAAAATAGATTTTCCTTTATATTTTTTATGGTAGCTTTGCTTAAATTTATAGCAGTTACTACATCATAGACATCATTTTTCATAAGCACAATGTCTGCAGATTCAATTGCAACATCTGTTCCAGAACCTATTGCAATCCCTATATCTGAAGCAGCTAATGCTGGTGCATCGTTTATTCCATCACCTACCATGGCAACAGTTTTGCCCTCCTCTTGAAGCTTTTTAACCTCAGTAGCTTTATTTTCTGGCATAACTTCTGCAATAATTCTATCTATTCCAATGGATTTTCCAATAGCTTCTGCAGTCTTTTTATTATCTCCAGTAATCATTGCCACTTCAATTCCCATATCGTGAAGCTTATCTATAGCTTTTTTGCTGTTTTCTTTTATAGTATCTGCTACTGTAATAATTCCAATTAATTTATTGTTTTTAGCTGCATACATTGGGGTTTTACCTGTTTTTGCAAAGCCCTCAAATTTATCTTTATAATCTATTATATCAATATTTTTGTTAAGCATAAGTTTTTCATTTCCAAGATATATAATATTTTCTTCAATAGTTCCTTCAATGCCCATACCGGGGTAAGCTTTAAAATTTTTAACATTATATAGTTTTAAATTTTTTTCTTCAGCTTTTTTTACAATGGCCTCCCCAAGAGGATGCTCCGAGACTTTTTCACAGGAAGCTGCCAGGGATAATATTTCATCTTCATTTTCATCCTTTGAATACATTTCTGTAACTACTGGTTTTCCTTCTGTTAAAGTTCCGGTTTTATCAAATACTATTGCATTAATTTTGTGTGTCTTTTCAAGAGCTTCACCAGATTTTATAAGAATCCCAAGCTCTGCTCCTTTCCCTGAAGCTACCATTATAGCTGTTGGAGTTGCAAGCCCAAGAGCACAGGGACATGCAATAACAAGTACAGATACAAATATAGTAAGTGAAAAAACAATATCTTTTCCTGAAATAAACCATAAAATAGAAGATACTGCTGCAATAATTATTACTGTTGGCACAAAATATCCTGCAACTGTATCTGCAAGCCTTGCAATAGGAGCTTTTGAGCCTTGGGCAGTTTCAACAAGTTTAATAATTTGAGAAAGTGCAGTATCTTTTCCAACTTTTAAGGCGGAAAATTTTATAGAGCCATTTTTATTTATTGTGCCTGAAAAGACCTTATCCCCTGACTTTTTTTCTACAGGAATGGATTCACCAGTCAGCATAGATTCATCAATGGAAGTTAGCCCTTCTATTACGTCTCCGTCTACAGGAATTTTTTCTCCTGGCTTTACAATAACTATGTCTCCAATTTCAACTTCATCTGAAGAAATGGTTATTTCTTTTCCATCTTGAATAATAACTGCAGTTTTAGGAGCTAAATTTAAAAGCTTCTTAATTGCTTCAGAAGTTTTGCCTTTTGTTCTGCCTTCAAGATATTTGCCAAGAAGGATTAAAGTGATAATGGTTGCAGCAGATTCAAAATATAAATCTTTAGCATATTCCATATGTCCATTTGTTATTTGATATATTGAGAATAAACCATAAGCTATAGCAGCAGAAGTCCCTATAGCAATAAGAGAATCCATATTAGGATCTCCTTTAAATAAGGTTTTAAATCCAACTCTGTAAAAATTTCTTCCGCATATTACAGGAGGGATGGTAAGGGATAGTTGAATTAATGCAAAGTTTAAAGGGTTTTCCATAGGGTCCATTATTTTAGGAAGAGGCATTCCAAACATATGCCCCATGGATATAATAAGAAGGGGGACGGTAAATATAGCAGAAATAATAAACCTTCTTAAAAGATCACTTGCTTCTTTTTCTTTCCGCTCTTTATCCTTATCAACAGTCATATCCTCTTCTTCCAGGGGAGTATATCCTGCTTTTTTGATAGCTTCCTTAATAATTGAAAGTCTTACCTTTGATGGCGCATATTCCACAGTTAAAGTTCCAGTGGAAAGATTTACTTCTGCCTTATATATTCCATCAAGTTTTTTAACACTTCTTTCAACTGCTTTAACACAGGCAGCACAGCTCATTCCTCCAATGCCTATAACTTTTTCCCGCTTTTCTATATCTTCCTCTGCAGTATATCCTGCTTTTTCAATAGCTTTTATTATATCATCAGCGGAAGTTTGCTTCTCATCATATTTTACATAAAGTTTTTCAACTGCAAAATTTAAATTTGCCTCAATAACTCCAGGAACTCTTGAGGAGGCTTTTTCTACAGCTCTTGCACAGGCAGTACAAGTCATTCCGCTTATATTAAATGTTTTTTCCATATAATCACCTTCATAAAAAAGATTACCCCCATGGGGTTTATATTATCATTTTAAAGTAATTGAAAATAAAAATCAATTACCTAAATAAATTATGATATTATTTTTTCCATAAATATAATAAATATATTGTTAACATTAATCAGGATAAGAGTATTACGGATGACAGAGTAGCCAACCATCGGATAAGGTGATTCTAAGATTCAAAAAATAATAAAAACCTCAAGCTAAATGCTTGAGGTAATTGATAGTATATTTTTTATTTAAATAAAAAATATAGAGGGGGCATTTTTAATATACAATTTTGTTATTTTTATATATAATCAAATTAATGATAATATCTTAAGAGTAAATATAATAATATTTTTTATGAAAACTTTGCAAGTTTCATTGGTAATATTATTAATTTATTTAATTTTAAATTGTATTATGATTAAATGTTACTTATTTTGCATATTTTTAATTTATACTTTAATATTATTATCAAAAACCAATATAATAATAAAATAAATTTATTAAATGACTATTTATTTTATGTTAAAATAATGTTAATTAAAAGAAAGAAGGTATAGGCATGAGAAATTGTGTATGTGGGGTGGACCTTGGGGGAACAAAAATTGGCATAGGTATTGTGGATAGCAATGGAAAAATAATTGCAAAGGTTAACGTCCCAACACCTGTAAAGGAAGGTAAACAAGCAGTGCTGGATAGCATTGTAAAAGGTATTGAAGATGTAATTACTAAAGCAAATTTAAAAACTTCTGACCTTCTTGGAATTGGTGTGGGCTCACCAGGACCATTAAATTCTAAGTTAGGTATAATATATAATCCTAACAATTTACCAGGCTTTGAAAATGTTGAGATAGTAAAGTTTTTAAATGAAAAATTTGGTACCAATGTTAAGCTCCAAAATGATGCTAATGCCGCAGCCCTTGGAGAATACATATTTGGTAGCGGAAAAGGGACAGAAAATTTTGTTTATGTAACAGTAAGTACAGGCATAGGCGGAGGGCTTATAGTAAATGGGAAAATTTTTGAAGGTGCAAATTCTAATGCTGTTGAAATAGGACATATGACAATACTTGATGGAGGCCCTGCCTGCAGCTGCGGAAACATAGGATGCTATGAGGCTCTTGCATCAGGAACTGCACTTCAAAGGTTCGCAAGAGAAGCTGTTTTAAAAGGAGAAAAAACCATTATAAAAGAAATTGCAGGGGATAGAGATATCAAAGCTGAAGATGTATTTAAAGCTTATCATAGAGGAGATAAGCTTGCTATAAAATTAGTCGAGCAAGAAGCATATTATCTTGGGGTGGGTATGATAAATTTAATTGCACTTTATAACCCTGAGAGAATTGCAATTGGCGGAGGAGTTTCAAATGAGTTTGATACTTTCTATGATAAGATGATGGAAACCGTAGAAAAACGAGCATTGAAGCCAAGCCTTAAAGTTTGTGACATTGTAAAGGCAAAGGTTAATGATGTAGGAATAGTCGGGGCAGCATCACTTATATATGAGAAATAAGGGGCACAGTAGGATTTACTATAGTGTTTGCAAAGTAGGCAGTAAGTTGACAAGTTATATTGTATATATGACAAGTTTAATTGACAATGGTGAGAATATGTGATATCCTGTGTGTATCATAGTAGAGGAGGGTCAAAGCATGGATAAAGAAAAAATTTTAGAAAAAAGCAGAGAGATACATCAAGATGAGGGAATGGAACATGCTGAGAGTCAAGGACGGGAAATTGGATTTATTGCTTTTTGTATTCTATTTATATTTCTTGTGATATTTAATCTTTTTTATGGAGAAAGCGTTACATTCTATGCTATCTCTTCACTGTTTTGGGCACTCAGTGCTGGGGAATCATATGGAAAGTACAGATTTGCAAAAACAAAGCTGCATTTTATATCTGCTATAGTTTGCAGTATTACATCGATTCTATCAGTTGCAAATTATATAATAATTACACTGAGGTAATACAATATGGATGAAGAATTGATATTAAAAAATCGTTTGAAAATTGCAAGAGCAGAAAAAAATTTATCCCAAGAAGAATTAGCTAATCTTGTAGGTGTTTCTAGGCAAACAATTAGTTCTATTGAAACAGGACAGTTTAATCCTACTGCAAAGTTGGCTCTTCTTTTATGCATGGCCTTAGATAAGAAATTTGAAGATTTGTTTTACTTCAGCTGAGGTAATGAGCAACTTAACAAGTTTTAGATGATATTGTTGAATTAACAAACAGGACTATTTAAGCAAGGATATAATTTAAATCATAATTTGTTATGGGAGGTATTAATTATTATGAGGTTAATTATTACAAAAAATTATGAAGATATGAGCAGAAAGGCTGCTAATATGTTAGCTGCACAGGTTCTTTTAAAGCCTAACAGTATTCTTGGACTTGCAACAGGAAGTACACCAATTCAAACATATAAAAATCTTATAAGTATGTATGAAAATGGAGATGTTGATTTCTCGAAGGTTACAAGTTTTAATCTTGATGAATATGTAAATCTTCCAAAAGAAAATGAAAACAGCTACTATTATTTTATGTTCAATAATTTATTCAATCATATAAATATAAGTAAAAATAATGTCCATATTTTAAATGGAATGGCTGAAGATTTTGAAAGGGAAGCTAATGAATATGAAAAACAAATAAAATGTTGTGGCGGAATTGATCTTCAGGTCCTTGGAATTGGTAACAATGGTCATATAGGTTTTAATGAGCCTTCAAAGGTATTTGAATCAGATACTCATATAGTAAATTTAAAAGAGGGCACAATTAAGGCAAATGCAAGATTCTTTAATTCTATGGATGAGGTTCCCAAAAAAGCAATAAGTATGGGAATAAAAACAATAGTACAATCTAAGAGAGTAATGCTTCTTGCAAATGGTGAAAATAAATCAGAGGCAATTTATAAATCAATTTTTGAAGGGGTAACACCAGAAGTTCCTGCTTCAATTCTTCAGCTTCATTCAGATGCTACATTTATAGTAGATGAAGCAGCAGCAAAACTTATAAGAAAAAATCACAAAATTGAAGACTCATGTAATTTATTAATTAAATAGGTTATGCTTGCTCAATTTGTTGTGCAAAAGGAAGTACATCTAAAGAGTTTTAACCCCCCCTGACTTTTGAATCACGGGGGTTTTTACATACATACATACATACATATAAGGGACAGATAACAACTCTTACTAATTAGATAGAATTTGGACAGAAATATGAGTATGAGGGACAGATAACAACTTTAACTAATCAGATGGAATTTGGACATGCAATTTGCAAAAATAGTTATATTAGTAAGTTTTTCAAGAGAAAATTGGATATATAGATTTGACTCATATAAGTCAATGTATTTTACCTACTTGTGGAGTTGGATTTTTAAAATCGGTGTTTTTGCAATATAATAAGATAAAACAATTAAAGGGATGATTTTATGGTTAAAGAGTGGGGAGATAAAAGATATAATTCACTAAATTATTATTTAAGGCAAAAGTTTGGTGAAAAAGTTTTTAAAATTGCTCTTGATGCAGGATTTACCTGCCCCAACAGGGATGGAAAAATCTCAAGAGGAGGATGTATATTTTGCAGCGAAAGAGGATCAGGGGATTTTGCTGGCAAAAATGCAGACATTGTAAAGCAGTTTTATGAAGTAAAAGAAGTTATGAACAAAAAATGGAAAGAAGGAAAATATATTGGCTATTTTCAAGCTTATACTAATACTTATGCCCCTGTAGAAGTACTTCGCGAAAAGTATGAAAGCATTTTAAGCATAGATGATGTAGTAGGCATTGCAATAGGAACAAGGCCAGACTGTTTGCCAGATGATATTTTAGATCTTCTTTCAGAACTAAATGAAAAAACATTTTTATGGGTGGAACTTGGGCTTCAAACTGCAAATGATGAAAAGGGGAAAATTTTAAATAGAGGATATGATAGCAAAGACTATATAAATGCTGTTAAAAAGCTTAAAGAAAGAGGAATTCCTGTAGTTTCCCACATTATATTAGGACTTCCTTCTGAAAATAGGGAAGATATGCTTAAAACTGTAGAATTTGTTGCAGAAACAGGAACTTGGGGAATAAAGCTCCACCTTCTTTATCTTATGAAGGGAACACCTATGGTTAAGCTTTATAATGAAGGAAAACTAAAGTTTTTAGAAATGGATGAATATGTTGACCTTGTTGTGGATTCTATTGAAAGAATTCCTAAAAATATGGTGGTTCATAGGCTTACCGGTGATAGCCCAAGGAACCTTTTAATTGGTCCTATGTGGAGCCTTAAAAAGTGGGAAGTATTAAATGCGATAAATAAAAGATTTATAGAAAGAGATACCTATCAAGGAAAGATGAGGATGAGGGACAGATAACAACTGTTTTCCACCGCTATCATCAGCCTATTTACCATTTAAAAATTAACTTCTACCGCTTTTGCATTACATTTTCTCCAAACAACTGCTAATTTTGCTTTGATTAATGGTTTAACTTTATAACTTTATATTTTGGGGGTGCTTGTACACTTTAATAATATGTATAACAAATAATACCTCTTTTGAAAACAAAATGGATTTTATTAAAACTTTCTTTATTTTTTTAAAAAACAATATTCTTTTTGATTGAGTAGTATAAATACCTCCTCAAGCTGCAGCTGTATGTTCTATAATAAATTTATTTATTATATCTATATATCTTTCATCCTTTGATATAATATCTACTCCAATACAGCAAAGTTTTGATACTCTTGATTGAGTAATATTCCCAAAAAATTTGCATATGTCGCTGCACCTGTAGTTACAAAGGCTCCTCATTAGAAGTGCAGCTAATGCCCTTGCGACCTTAGTATTCCTGCTGTTTTTTATATGCAGCATTACTTCATTTATCCCAGTTTCCTCTGCAATAAATTTCGCTATATCCTTCGGATCAAAGTCCCTTACTATTATCTTTCTTTCGCTTCTGTACTCTGTCTTTTCATCTTCAAATTCCACTTCTTTTTTAATTCTGTCATCATCACATATATAAACAAATTTAAGATAATTTTCTCTTGCCTTGTTTACGTTTTGATCAAACATTTGCATTATAAAGCCTTCATCAAGTAGTCCTGTGTCATCTTTTTCAAGTCCAAGATACACTTTTAAACTTGAATATTTATATTTTTCTGGGCACTTTTCATATCCCTTTATTTTTAATGGATTATTATGAATATATGCAGATAGGGTAAGAAGATATCTATCTGTTTTTACTATCTTGCTTTTAAATCTGTCTTGAAATAAATGCCCATTCCTTTTATTGNNAAGTTTAGCCCATGCATTATTTTTGATATGTCAGCTCCCCTAGGATCAATTATAAAATGGGCATGATTGCTCATTATACAGTAGGCATATACCTTAAAGCCATAGATCGTCTGATATTTTTTCATAAGATTTAAATATTCATTCTTGTCATCATCTTTTTTAAACAGGGGTATCTCGGTTATACTTTTTACCATTACATGATATATGGCATCTTTTTCTTTTACTCTTGCGCATCTGGGCAAGAAAATCACCTCATTTCAGTTAATTTTTATTTACTATTTATAGTATTTACCTAAAATGGGGTGATTATTCAAAATATTAGTAAAATAGAGGAGTACTTATATGTCCCTATTTTTCACTATTTTTTAAGGTTAAAGATTGGAGAACTTGCCTAAACTTAGGTAGGAATAGAAGGGTTCTTATCTGTCCCAGAGTTTTCAGAGTTTTTTATAATTTGGTATAATATTTATTAGTAGTTATGAATGGGGATGAAATCTTGGATATAAAAAATAAAATTATAAAAGCAAATTTCATTTATCGTCCAAATAGATTTATAGCACATGTTGATATAGATGGAATAGAAACTGTGGTGCATGTGCCAAACACAGGAAGATGCAGAGAAATACTTATACCCAGTTGTACAGTATTATTACGGGAAGAAACAAATCCTTTGAGGAAAACAAAATATGACCTTTTTGCAGCCTATAAGGGAAACAAGCTTATTAACATTGATTCTCAAATTCCAAATAAGGTAGTAGAAGAAGCTTTGAAAAATAGAGCTATTCTCCCTTTAAATAGTTTTAAGAAAATCCAAAGGGAAAAAATCTTTGGAAATAGCAGATTTGACTTTAAACTTGAAAATGATGATGGGTTTGAATATTTTTTAGAAGTTAAAGGTGTAACTTTGGAAGGTAACGGTATTTCATCCTTCCCTGATGCTCCTACAGAAAGAGGTAGAAAACATCTTTTAGAACTTATAGAAGTTAAAAAAGCCCTGAAGAGTGCAGGAGTCCTCTTTTTAATTCAAATGGATGATATTAATTATTTTACTCCTAATGATGATATGGACAAAGGTTTTGGCGAGGCTGTAAGACTGGCAAAGGAAAATGGTGTAGATGTCTTTGCCTATAACTGCAAAGTGGGAGAAAACTTCATAACCCTAAAAGATGAAGTAAAAGTAGTAATGTAATTAGGAAAAATAAAGCTCATTATTTACGCAACTCTTTTGTAATTATCACATCTGTTTTTGCAATTTCTTATTCTTTTTAATATGTTGCTTAAAGGAAATTACTTCATTTCAAATTAATTTTTACTATTTATAGTATTAATCTAAAATGGTGTGATTATTCAAAATATGTAGCAATACTAAAGAATACTTATCTGT
>DHEX01000124.1:19756-44006 GCA_002400085.1 Clostridiaceae bacterium UBA4839
CAGAATCCAAAGTTAAAGTGCACCCACTTCAATGAAATGGGTGCACTTTAATTATAAATTATCTTTAATCTCTTTTAAAATATCAAATTCACTAACTTTTTTCTTAATTTTATAGTCACATGTGTTACCATTAATTGGGGTCCATACCTGTGCAAAGAATGGGTTAACCTTAGCAATTTCCCCATAATTCCATTCATAACGATTACATTCTGGACACCAATGACCGCCATTTAAAATAAGATTAGGAGTTGCTTTAAATTCATGACCAAATGCACATCTCCACTTTAGTGGTGTAAATAAATCTCCTTTTTTCATAGATTCGGATAAACATTCACCACCACGGAATTTAGCAGCACCCTCCATATCATTTATATCTAATTCTGAAGTTGGCTTACTTTCATCATAGCCGTGATCTAAATATGTTTCTTTTTCACTTGGTCTATAAAGCTTATACCCTTCTTCAAAGCTCTTTATTTGTGCCTGTCTTTCACGAGAGCCAAAGAATGCTTTAATATAATCCTCTTTATTGTTCTCAAACATCCAGTGGAATCCGCCTTCTTTATGCCCTATTTGTGCATTTTTAGCCCTCATTTGTTCTGCATTAGGCATCATAGCAGCAATCATAGGATTAGCCATATATGCTTCTACTTCCTCATTCATGCCTGCAATATACGCATCATGATCCACACATCTAAAGTGCAGATAATCATCAAGCAGCTTCGAATCAGTAAACCACTGTCCATGGAAATTGAATATTGCCATTTCCCTTGGGTCATACACGTCTTCATATTTTAATCCTAATGGAGCTAAATTTAAATTTGTAAACTCCCAGTTAGCATAACGCCACTTAGCACCACTGCTTAAATTATAGGCCTTTCTCCAGAAGCTTTCATCTACCCAGTCCTCACATAAATTAGCCATAGCAATGCCGGATTCAATAGCTGTTGACCACTCCATCACATCGTTTGGAGGCTGGTGGAATATGATAGGCTCATTTTCTGCACCCTCTTTAATAGGATGCATACCTGTCTGCCTGATGGATACCCAGTATTTTAACCCAGATTCAAATACCTCCCTTTCAGAGACAACCTTTGACAAACCATAGTAATCATGAATAGAAGGCTTAACCGGGTCTCCGCATCTTCCCCAGTGAATTGGAGCAGTACGTGAGCCTGTTTCAGCTACGGTTCCTACATAAGCTAATTTTATAGCATCTGGATTAGGCTGTGCCTTTATAGCCTTTATAATGTTAAGCGTTGAACCTATGTTTGTCCTTAAGGTTCCCTCTGGATCTTTATCAGCAGCAGGCGACACCATAGCACCTATATGAAGTACATAATCTGCACCTGTTACACAGCGGTAAATAGTATCATAATCCTTCATGTCACCCCATACAACTTCAAAATTAGGATATGACATGAATTCTTTTAATACTTCTTTATTTTTCTGAGATCTACGTGCCAATACACGTACATTAAACCTGCCAGAGCGGGATAATAACTGTTTTATGGTTTCAACTCCCATAGTTCCTGTTCCACCAGTTAAAAATACAGTCTTTTTCTCCTTCTTGGCTTCTGCTTGTACTGTTTCATCATCTATGGAAAGTGCCAAATCAAATGCTTCCCTTGTTGCATTAATTGCACGGCGTCCCTTCGCAGCATCTCCAATCACAAAATATGGAATATTATTCTTTCTACAAGCTGTCTTTAAATTCTCACCATTCTTTGATCTTGTGCCAATGGCTACAACAGCATAATCGCAGGGATAAGCAGTCTCTTTCCCATCTTTCTTGCCTATAACGGAACCTTCTTTAACCTCTGTAACCATTACATTTGTCACAGGGTTAATGCCTGCCTTATATATATTTTCCGTTACAGATATTTTTCTTGTAGAGCCAAGGTCAGCACAAAATTCTGGTAGCATTTCGAGTACAGTTACTTTGCAGCCCCTTTCAGCCAAATATTCGGCTGTTTCCATGCCTACCATACCGCCTCCGATAACTACAATGTTACCGCTCAAATTTTCTTTACCCGATAATACATCATGGGATTTTACCACCATTTTATTATCTGCGCCGGGAACACGCAATTTGATTTCCTCTGAACCTATTGCATTTATAAATGAATCAGGCTTTATTTCTTCAATAACAGACTGGGTAACAGGAGTATTCAAGCGTATATCAATACCCATACGCTTTGCAGTCTCTCCCATATGGATAGCTGCTTGTTTCATTTCATCCTTACGAGGGGCTTGTCCCGCAAGATAGAACTGTCCGCCTAATCTATCGCTTGCTTCGCATATAATAGGATTATGCCCTCTTTGTTTTAATGTAATTGCTGCCTGTAAACCTGCTATACCGCCTCCTGCAATTAAAACCCTTTGAGGCTTGTTCGTCTTTTTTATTTCGCATTCTTTTTCTCTTCCAAGTGCAGGATTTCTTAAACATGTGATATGAGGAGCTTTTACATTTTCACATGAGTCATAACAGCCTTGATTACATCCTACACATCTTACAATGTCATCAACTTTCCCTTCTTTTGCCTTATTGCAAAACATTGGATCTGCTAACTGTCCACGGCCAATTACAACCATGTCCACTTTGCCAGAGCTTAATATTTCCTCTGCCTGCGCAGGATCGTTAATTCTGCCCACACCAATGGTGAACATTCCCGTTTCCTTTTTAATTTTAGCTGCATTGTCAATGTTAAAGCCCCTTGGCAGATCAATTGGCGGAACCTCGTATTTAAGCCCTGCCGATATTATATTACCCCTCGATATATCGAGTACATCAACTCCGGCTTCTTTTGCCAATTTGCAGAATGCAATAACGTCATCAATGGTTAAACCATTTTCTAAATAGTCATCATGAGCATCAATCCTCATAAAAACAGGCATGGAATCAGGGACATTTTTCTTTACTTCTCTGATTACCTCTAATGGAAATCTTGCACGATTTTCAAAGCTTCCACCATACTCATCAGTACGATGGTTAATACCTGCTGATAAGAATGAATGAGGCAGATAGTTATGTGCCACATGAACCTCTACGCAGTCAAATCCTGCTTCAACAGCCCTTTTAGCGGCTGCACCATAGCAATAAACTATTTCTTTAATTTGTTCAATAGTAATGCCAGGTATAGTAATTTCCGGAGTAACAGGCATATCTGAAGCAACTAAAATCATAGCTGCTTTATCCGTACCAACTGCTAAACTTCCCTGCCACAGCTGGATACCTGCCTTGCCGCCTTCTTTATGGATTGCATCTGTCAATTTCTTTAGCCCAGGAATATATTTATCATCACTTAGTGATAAGTATTTTCTTGGAGCACTAGGGGTATGTACGCTGGTTACCTCCACCATATTTAGCGCACAGCCGCCCTTTACACGTTCCACATGGTAATCAATTAATTGCTGCGATACGGTTCTGTCCTTATTTGCAAATTTTGTTCCCATAGCTGGAAGCATAATTCGATTTTTTAATTCTAACCCTTTAATCTTAACTGGTGAAAATAAGGTTTGAAACATTTTCATTCCCTCCTTCAATTGTCTTTGCTTTAATTATATAGAAATTAAAAAAAGATATATGTGCATAGCATACACATATACCCCCAATTTATTTTCTATATTGCTCTTATATATTGTCACTTTAATGTTCACATTTAGTACTTTTTATATCATTTTCAAAAACCTTTTCCTTGCTTACAGAAATCTTCCCTATATTCACCTGCTGTTTGATAGGTAATTTTTTTAAAAACCCGATTAAAAGTTGATATTGATTCAAAGCCTACGCTTAAGGCTATATCATAAATTGTTAGTTTTGTTGCACATAGCAAAGGAATGGCATAACTGATTCTTATCTCATTTAAAGTATCTGTTAATGATTTGCCAAAGCAGCCTTTACAAACTTTTTGGATAAAACTCTCGCTCATATTAAATTGCTTTGCTATTGATGATAAAGTTAATGGTTCTTTATAATGCATATGTAAATATATTAATAATTGTAATCCAACATCCTGATTAGGCATAATAAAAGTATCCTGCTGGCTAATTTCCTTTTTTCTATATTCATCAGGCGTCATACCTTTATATTTTTTAAATTCTCTATAAAAAGTATTCATTGAGGTATAACATAACAAATTTGCTATGTACTGTATTGATAATTCTGGAAAATACATTAATGAACATGCATTGATTATTTTTGTATAATTTATATTTTGTTTAAAGCTTTTACCTGTTGCCGCTCGAAGCTTGCGATTTAAATATTCCGGTGAGACTTTGTATTCATTTGCCACCTCTTCAAGTGTAATAGTTTGATATGGGGTGAGCATAATTTTTTGTAATGCAAGCCACTCTACAGGAGGCTCAAGTTTTTCTCCATCATAAACATTTTTTAATGAAAACCTTGAATAGTATACCGAGAGCTGCAAAATCATATTTGAAACACTTTTTTCATAAAAAAGGTCCTTTTCATTAAATTCAACTAATAACCTTTCAAAAAGCTGCTCAATAATCTCTTGTTGCTCTGATGTACATTGTACAACTGGATGTCCTTCATATAGTAAATCAGAAAGTGATTCCGCAGGCACCGGGTACACCTGTGTTAATATAGGTAAGGCAACGGGGTAAACACAGGTATAAAGGCCCAATCCTTCTCTTGTACTTATCCCATAAAAATGATATGGGTTTAGATTTATAAAAGAACCCCTCGACAATGGATATTCTATCCCATTTACAAATATTTTACCGGAGCCAGAAAAAACATACATGGTTTCTATATCATCATGTTTATGTAATGGTATATCGCGCATCAAATTTTCCTTGCAGACTCTAATATTGTCCTCAGACTCTTTATTATTATAATAATCAGTTGCGCAAAACCATTCCCCCTGTTTCATATAACTTCACCTTCATTTTATATTGTTTAAGTTTCAACGTAAATTTACTATAAATATTTGCTACCGATTAGTTTACATTATATATATATAAGGGACATATAACAACTGTTTCAAATAGTTGTCATCAATTTATTTACAGAATAGTTCTTATCCGCCCCGATTTATGTTACCTTGATTTAATATATATATAAGTAATATAATAAAAATAATAGCATAAAAAATTCGTTTAAGGGGGGTATTAATTTGGATAATCTAAAATGTATAAGTAAAAATGATATTGAAAATTTCTCAAATCATTATCATTCAAGAGTCGAAAACGAAACAATTTCAAATGCTGTAATAAAAAATGGTATTAAAAATGTTTCACTGAACAATCAATCCTTAATAAATATGAACTACACTTTTTCAAATGAAATTGATGCTGGGACAATAACAAATCAGAAAAAAAGTGGACGATGCTGGATGTTCGCAGGTTTAAACTTATTAAGAATTAATGTTATGAAAAAATGCAACCTGGAAAACTTTGAGTTTTCAGAAAGTTATGGAATGTTCTATGATAAATTTGAAAAGTTTAATTGTTTCCTTGAGAATATAATAGAGACAATTGATGAAGATGTAAACAGCAGGACAGTTGAACTACTTTTAAGGTCAGGTATTCAGGATGGCGGAGAATGGAATATGTTCTGCAACATTGTCAAAAAATATGGTCTTGTCCCAAAATACGTTATGCCTGAAACATTTAGTTCATCAGAATCAGACTCTATGAATAATATCCTTGATTTAAAAGCAACAAAATGTGCTCATGAATTAAGAGAAATGAAGCATAGCGGAAAATCAATGAATGAAATTTATAAGGCAAAACATGAAATGGTAAAAGAAGCTTACTCCATACTATGCATGTTTCTTGGAGAACCTCCAAAGAAATTTGACTTTGAATACAAGGATAAGGATAAAAAATTCAAATGTGATTACAACATGACTCCAAAAGATTTTTATGATAAGTACGTAGGTGTAAACCTTGATGATTATGCTGTAATTATAAACTGTCCGACAGAAGACAAGCCATTTAATAAAATTTATAATATTAAGTATATGCAAAATATGGTGGGTGGACAAGAAAATAATTATCTAAATCTTGATATCGATACATTTAAAAAGTTAATAGTAAATCAGCTATTAAGCAATGAACCTGTTTGGTTTGCCTGTGATGTTGGAAAACAAATGGACAAGGAAAAAGGAATAATGGACAACCACCTTTTTAATTACGAAAGTGTACTTAACACCAATTTGGGTATGAGCAAAGGAAATAAAATAAACTATAGGCAAATATGCCCAACACATGCAATGCTCTTTACAGGTGTGAACATTATAAATGAAAAACCTAACAAATATAAAGTTGAGAACAGCTGGGGAGACAAAAATGGAGAAAAGGGCTTTTTCATTATGAGCGATGAATGGTTTGATGAATACATGATTGAAGGAATTGTAAATAAAAAATATATTCCAGATGAAATAAAAGTGCTATTTGATCAAGAACCAATTAAACTTCCTCCATGGGATGTTTTAAGTTCATTAATGAAATAAAACTTTGCCTTTTACTATCTGATATAAAGGCTGCTGCAAAATGAATTTCAAACACAGCTTCATATTTTGCAGCAGCCTCATTTAAATTAATTAATATTTGAATTTAAATCATTATTTGGATTTAAGTCCTCGATATTCATGCTGTTAGTTTCATCAAGCTTTGGCATTTCAAAATTAATATCTTTTCCAATGTCTGTTGTTTTAGTTGTCATATTAACTTCTATGCCGCTTCCTTTAGCTTCACCGCTTAAATCATTTGCCTTAAAAGATATTTTCTGCTGAATAATATATGAATTTTTATCAATGTCAGCAGTATAAACAAAATCTTTAAACTCAACATTCTTCAATTCATCCTTAAATTTTTTAATTTCATCTTCAAGCATTTTATTCAAATCAGCTTCAGACAACCCTTGTCCATTCTTGCTTTTCTTTAAATTATCTATTGCAGAGCTTTTAAATGTATCATCGCTGTAAACTACATCAGTAAATTGTGACACAATGTTTTTTATATCCTCATCTGCATATTTAACTGTAATTTCTGAAACATTTACGTCCCCATTAATTGTATTTATCTTTTTCTTATCTGTTAAAGTAGCCTTATCTTTCGATAAAGACTTCTTTAAAATATCAAGCATCTTTTTAGCTAACTCTGCTTGAGCCTTTGAATCCTGTTTTTTGTCCTCCTCATACTTTGACATGTCAACTACTAAGTACTTGGGAAACATTGGAACTTGCATAGCAATTTTATTATCCTTCATATACATCTTAGTATTAACGTTAATTCCGCCCATGCCAACGTTTCCATCGCAATACATAGCTTTGCCTGTCTTATCACCCTTTACATTAAATGTCCCTTTAATATTTGAAAATAATGCTGCTATTTGGGCATCAGTTTCGTTCCCTGTTTTTAAATTCTCTCCCATGTTTATTTTCATATCAAAATCTACAGTTTCTGTGCACTTATCAATAGCAGCTGTTTTTTCTGTTGAATTTATAAGTGTCTTAACAGGATCCTTAGAACAACCCATAAAAGCTATAACAGAAATCATCATAAGCGAAATAATTAAAGCAATTTTTTTTCTCATTCCTTCTTCCCCCTCTTTTTGTATATATATTACCTTTATAAACCTATATTACCCGATATTATTAATTCATTTCAAGTATATTCCTTTGTAAACGCTGTAATTATAATCCATACAAGTTGGATAGAGTTGCCTTAAATGGCTACCATCCGTAATACCCTGCTTAAGGCGGAGAATAACGGCTGCTACGCCCCCTGGATCGGTTCACTTATATATAATGTTAATTATTCAACTACTTGTATCTTATGCTCGCCACCTAAAAGAAACACTTCATTTTGTGAATAATTAGTAAAAATCTTCCCATCCATTAAAAAAGTTTTCCCTCTAGTATTTGTTTCCCAAATAAAATCCTTTTTAGCACTATATTTATAAACTCCTTCTCCTTCCTTTCCAAATTTAACATCAGAAACCCTAGTATAAGGTGCAAAATACATATCATCTTCCTCTATAGTATTAAGTCCATAAATTATAATGTTGTCAGTATATTTTGATGCATAATTCATAAGCTCATAAAGCTCTATCCCTCTTTGCTTTTTATAAGGATAATCATTATTCATTCTATTTACCACATTTATATCAATATTGAGTTTCCCTTTTTCACCAATTATCTTTCTATAATTTTCGCCTATAGTTTTATATCTAATAGGTCCAAGATTCCAAAGGGTAAAAGGATCCTCTACCTGAAAAGCAAAGTCATACTTCTTTTGAAGCTTTGAAAGTTCCATTATATCTACGCCAATATCCTCTCTCATTCTTTTCTCCGTTAAACTGTCTATAACGGTTACACTACTTTCAATATACGGTTTACTTTTTTTTATTTCTTCAATGCCCTTCAATATTCCCTCATGAATATTATTGATAAGTGCCACCCTGTACTCAATAATATCCTTTTTCATCTTATCATTTCTCATCCAATAATATTTTGAACCTATATTAAAAGCAGAAAGAGGGTCCACTCCATATTTCTGCTTAAATCCCTCCCTAAAAGATTCATGCATAGGTGTAAACCTCATAGGCAAAATAAATCCTGCATTTGGAGTTTCAAAATAAATTTCCGCAATATCCACTCCATCAAAATTAAGAGCTTTAACTGATTTTTGCATTATTTTAATTACTTCCCTTAAACAGTTCTCATCCTCAAGTGCCATAAGCTTTCTCCAATCAATAGAAGCATCCCTTTCTAATGCAGTTTTTTCTCTCCACTTTGGATGCTCATCCCAAAACTTTTGACTTACCATAGGAAATTCAAACCATGCATAGACCTTTATTCCTTTTTTATGAAGCTCTTCAATAAGCTTTGAAAAATAATCATAATAATCTTCAATAGGATACCACATACTTATATTCGCCTGACTAAAGCCGCAGCTTTTCACCCTTTCCGCAACTTTTTCAGGACTTTCACTGTAATGATATCCTATATCCACATATACTGCTCCGCTATCTCTCTTTACATTGGGTTTTATTCCAAAATCATCTCTAACAGCTTCAAGTAAAAATGGAAAATAATCAAACCCAAAACCACTCTCTGGAGCTAAGTCTATAGCTGAAAAAATAAAACCGCCTTTATTAAATGGCGAATACACTATAAAAGGTTTTTCCTTATTGCTCACATAACCTAAGGTTTTAAACTTATTATCATTATTAAACCCAAAACCTTCAGCTTTGTTTTTAAATCTAATATTAATGCCAGGATGAGAAGCCCACCTATATCCGCTTATTTGAATCTTCTCCCCATAAAAATCCATCCCAAGCTTTTGGCTTAAGCTGCTTTTCCCAGAGGTTATAAGATGCCCTCCGTCTTTTGTCCAATTTATTATATAATCCTCACTCTCCTTATCTAATTTAAGAGCTTCCTCAAAAGGCACAACAAGCACTTTAACATCCCTATAGCTTTCTTTCAGCTTAATAAGTCCATCCTTAACCACAGTAAATCCTACACTTTTAAACATTGAGCCAATAGATTCATATTCACCTTCAGGCTCACTTAATATAAGGACCCCTGTCATTATTCCATTAAAATCATTATCAAAACTACAAGTTTCTTTAGCAGAATCAATATTTGTCACTTTTTTTTCTTTTAAATTGCAGTATATAAGTAAAGAAAAGATTATTACAGTAAGAGCAGCACATAAATAAGTATATTTTTTTTTCATTAAAATCACCCAAACTTTAAAATACTCTTTTCAATATTATTGCAATTTTTTACTATAAATAATCATCAAGCGTTAGGGACAGTTAAGAAGTAAATTGATATTTAAAAAACTGAGGGACGGTTAATGACTATTTTTTATATCATAAAATCATTAACCGTCCCTAAATGCCAAATGCCAAATGCCAAATGCACCAAATGCAAAAAGTTCTCAACTGTCCCTAAATGCTAAATGCCTAAATGCAGTGTAAAAAAAGCAGGGGCAAAATTATTGTCCCCACTTTTTACTTTTATGCTTAAATGTAATAATCATAGCTACCCCATCAAAGGCCCACTGAATAGAAGTTACAACCCATACATACTGAACTGGAAGCTTCCAAACATATATAACTAAATACATAAGAGGTATCCTAATTATCCAGCTTGATATAAGTGAAATTAAAAATGGAGTTTTAGTATCCCCCGCTCCTTTTAAGGCACCGCCAAGTACCATGGATACTCCCATAAATGGCTGTTCAATGGATGCAATCATAAGACAAGCTGTTCCAAGTTTTATTGTATCTGCTTCCTTAATAAAAATAGTTATAAGCTGTCTTGGAATAAGCAAAAAGAGTATTGAGCAAAAACACATTAAAAGTGTTCCATAAATCATTGAAATATAAGCATATTCTCTTGCATTTTTAAAATCTTTTGCTCCAATTCTCTGCCCAACAAGAGCTGTTGCAGCCACACCAAATCCCCAGCCCGGCATAAAGGAAACAGATTCAATAGTTGTAGTTATTTGATTTGCAGAAAAAGCAGTTTCTCCCATATGCATTATAAAGGATAATGTCACAAGTCTACTAATACTAAAAGCTCCCTCTTGAGATCCAGAAGGCACAGATAAATTAACTAGTTTTGATATATATTTCTTTTTAAATTCCTTCATAAAATCAAATTTTAACTTGAACTTCGAAAATTTAATATAATAAACTAAAAGAAAAATAAATCCAGCAAAATAAGATGTTGACGTTGCAATAGCAGAACCTACTATTCCAAATTCTTTAGCTCCTAATTTTCCAAAAATAAGTATGTCATCAAGAGCTATGGTAATTATGTTTATAATAACTGAAACTGCAAAAGGTATTACTGTATTTCCTGTTCCTCTAAGGCCAGCATTAAGCATATTGCAAAGCATATTAAAAAATGTGCCTACAGAAACAACTCTTAAAAATTTAGCCCCATAATATAGGACATCCCCTTTTGCTCCAAAAACTTTCAATATAGTATGCGGAAAAAATCCAAAAATGCAGGATATTATAAATGCAATTATTGTCCCTAATAAAAATCCCTGGCTTAAATAATTTTCAGCTTCATCTTTCTTGTTTGCTCCCATGCTGTTTGCAACTGTAGTTGTTATTCCTACACTTATTCCTACTGCAATGAAAATATTTACTGCTGTATAAACTATCTCTGAGCTAAATCCTACAGCTGAAACTGCAATTTTCCCCCCATAATTTCCAACAAACATAGTATCTATAACCCATACCATCATGTATAAAAACATTTCTCCAACGGCAGGAAATGCTATTTTAAGTACTTT
This sequence comes from Clostridiaceae bacterium UBA4839, assembly GCA_002400085.1. Taxonomy (GTDB): domain Bacteria; phylum Bacillota; class Clostridia; order Clostridiales; family Caloramatoraceae; genus UBA4839. The sequence continues at coordinate 31,049 of DHEX01000124.1, forward strand.
ATTTGATTTTGACAAGCAAATGCCCCCCTTTCCACTTTTTAGCATATCATGAAAGGGGGTATTTTTTCAACCAGTAGTTATAACATACCACGGCTGGCACTTGTTACAGCTTTACACAGCTTTGCATAACCTGGGACATTTAAGAACTCTTTGTTTAGACTTAGGGACGGTTAAGAACTATCTTTTATGTTCAAAAATCCTTAACCATCCCTTATAACCTTATAACTTATAAGTTCTTAACCGTATATATAATTCTAAATAGTTCTTAACCGTCACCATAATGTAATGTAACGTGCAAAAAATGCTCCCTCCCAAGCAAACAAGTTTTTATTATTTCACTTGTGTACCTAGAAGGGAGCATATCAAATCCAATAACCATCCCTATTTATAAATCGAAACTATGCTGATTTTAAGAACTTTTTACTTTTCCCATTCTTCTAATGTTTTAGTTAAAAGACTGATTACAGCCTCCACATCCTTCATATCTACAAGCTCCTCTGGAGTATGAACATATCTTGATGGGATTGAAATAGCCCCAGTTAAAACTCCCGTTTTTGAGACATGAATTTCAGATCCATCTGTAGCTCCGCCAACTAATATCTCATACTGGTGCTTTATTCCATACTTCTCTGCAGTTTCTTCTAAAAACTTTTTAATAAAGGGGTGGCATATCATTCCGCCGTCCTTTACCTTAATTGCAGCACCGTCCCCCATCTTAACAGCCATTGCATTGCAATTTGGGGTATCGCCTGTGTCTGTTACATCAATAACAACTGCCATATCCGGTTCTATTGCAAATGCAGATGTAGCTGCACCGCTTGTATATGTTTCCTCCTGAACTGTAAAAGTAAAATAAACGTCTGACTTGTTATCTTTTAACCTCTTTGCTGCCTCAATTAAAATGTAACATCCTATTCTGTCATCTAAAGCTCCAGAGTAAACCCTGTCTCCTACCAACTTAAAAAAGGATTTAAATACTGCGAAGTCCCCAATTCTAACTTTGCTTTCTGCCTCTTCCTTTGAGCATGCTCCAATATCAATATAAAGATCTTTAAGCTTTAAGTCCTTAATTTCTTTTTTATCCTCTTTAGAAACTATCCCAGTTACTCCATTTTTAAATCTCACTATATGATATAAAATAGCATGAGGGTCTACCCAGCCTACATTTGTAAACCTTAAATATCCTTCTTTTTCAATGTAGCTTACCATAACTCCAATTTGATCCATATGGGCGGAGGTCATTATTTTTTTGCTTGTCTTTCCTTTTTTAAGGGCAATTATGTTCCCAAGCCTATCCCTTTTTATTTCATCCACATAAGGTTTGATTTCATCAATTATTATGTCTGCCACTTCATCCTCATAACCTGAAGGTCCAAAAGCAGCTGTAAGCTTATTTAGAAGCTCCATTAAAATTCCCCCTTCTCAATATTTTTTAGTACCAGCTTTATTAGTTTAAGCGTATTTTCAAAATCTTTCTTTTTAATCATAGATATAGGTGAGTGAATATATCTTGTTGGTACAGAAATTGTGCATGTTAAACAGCCTTCCCTAGCCCTGCTGATTCTCCCAGCATCATTTCCGCCAACAATTCCTCTTCTAAATTGATAAGGTATTTTATTTTCCTCTGCTGTATTTATTATCATTTTCAAAAGCTTCCCGCTTGCCGAAGAAGTTCTGTCCATAAGAGATATTGCAGGACCATCTCCTAATGTTGTTACAAAATCCTTTTCATCCTTTGCAATATCTGCACAGGTTGTCCCCTCAATAGCTATTGCCACATCCGGCTTTATTCTATATGCAGCAACCCCTGCTCCACGGGATCCTACTTCCTCTTGAGCTGTAAAAGCCCCATATAAATCAAAATCATAATCATCTTTTAATAATTTTGTTAAAAGAAAGCATCCTATCCTGTCATCAAGCGCCTTTGCTTTTATTGTTTCGCCAAGGTCTATATATTCACTTTCAAAAGCTGCAAAATCTCCAAGTTTTACATACTTTTCTGCCTCTTCCTTTGAAGTAGCGCCAATATCTATAAAAAGATCCTTTTTAGGAATAGGCTTTCCCCTTTCTTCTCTGTCTTGAAGATGAATAGGTTTTACACCTATAACCCCTAATAAATTATTTTTTACAAATACTACTCTTTTTGAAACAAGGATTCTTGGGTCAATCCCTCCAACAGTTCCGAACTTGATCCTTCCATCCTTGCAAATGGATGTAACAATAAATCCAACTTCGTCCATATGAGCAGCTATCATAACCCTTTTCCCGCTGCCCTTCTTATGAACCATTAAATTTCCCATACTGTCAACAACTATATCCCCGAAGTTTTGAACCTTTGACTTTATAACATCTCTTATGTTTCCTTCGCATCCAGAAGGTGATAGTGCATCTGTATATTCTTTTAGCACATCATAGTTCATAAGAATCACCATCCTTTATTTCAGATATAAACTGCGCTAGAAGCTTCCCTGCAGTTTTTACATCCCTGTAATCTATAACTTCAGTTGAAGTGTGCATATATTTAAGAGGTAAAGAAATTAAAAGCGTAGGAACACCTTCCCTTTGTATTTGCATTTCCCAAGCATCTGTCCCAGTTGCTCCAGGAGATACACTTATAGAATGAGGAATATTATTTTCCTTTGCAACTTCAATAAGCTTTTCAGTAAGCTTAGGATGAAGATTAGGGCCTACATAAATCGGAATACCCTTTCCGCAATCTCCATCTACATCATCATCATCTAAATATGTATCTCCAAAAGTGACATCAACGGCAATTCCAATTTGAGGATTGATTTTGTAGGTGCTTGTACTTACTCCTCCACATCCTGTTTCCTCCATTACAGAGGATACAAAATATACATCAGCATAATGGTTCATTTTTTGAAGTTCCCTTGCGCATTCATAAAGAATGGCAATTCCTGATCTATCATCTAAAGCCTTTCCTGTCATAAAATTCCCTAAAAGATTTTTTGCTTCTCTTTTAATAGTGATAAAATCTCCTATGGTTATCAGCTTTAAAACTTCATCTTTATCAAGCCCTGTATCTATAACCATATCCTCAATTTTAACAGCTTTTTTCATATCATCACTGCTTAAAACATGAGGAGGCTTGGCTCCAATGACACCATATACATCCTTTTTACCATGAATTATAACTTCCTGAGCTGGTAATGTTTTAGGATCTATTCCTGCAACCTCATTAAAATGTATAAAACCTCTTTCGTCAATTCCAGTAACTAAAAGTCCTACTTCATCAGCATGGGCTGCAATCATTATCTTAAACTTTCCATCAGAGCTTCCCTTTTTATGTGCAATAAAATCTCCAAGATTGCCCTCATCTATGTCATCTACGTAATCTTTAAATGCATCACTTAATGTATTCTTTAAAAGATACTCACTGCCTGATACTGCATTTAAATTGCTTAATTTAAAAAGCAGTTCTTTCCCATCCATAAAATCCCTCCTTCGTAACAACTTTATATAATTTAATTATATCACAAATAGCAGTGAAAGTGCCGCCACCCGGTATGCGGCAAGCTTAAATGTTGTCTAAAAATAGTTGTTAACTGTCCACAGGTTGTCTATAATAAACTTAAGTATATAATTTATAGGAAGGTGTGCATATGAAAACTTTAATTAAAAATGCTAATGTAATAACCCCATATGAAATACAAGAAAATTCCAATGTTTTAATACAGGATGGAAAAATTGAAGGTATTTTTTCAAATACTAAAGCATTTGATGAAAAAAATATCAATGTGATTGATGCTAAAGGAAAGTTTTTAGCTCCTGGTTTCATAGATGTCCATAATCACGGAAATAATGGGCATGATGCTATGGAAGGAACATTTGAAGCCATTGATTCTATAGCAAGATTTCATATTAAAAATGGAGTTACAGGATTTTTGGCAACCACTATGACTGCTTCTATTCCTAAAACTAAAGCTGCAGCATCCTGCGCTTCTGACTATATGGAAAAATATAATGATAACTACTCTTATCCAAAGGCTCAAGTTCTTGGCATTTATTTTGAAGGGCCATATTTTTCAATGGAGAAAAAAGGTGCCCAGCCAGCAGAGTATATTAAAAACCCAACACCTGAAGAAATTGATGAGCTTATTGAAGCTTCAAAAGGAAATGCAAAAGTAATTGCAATTGCACCAGAGCTAAATGGAGCAGTTGAATCTATAAGGCACATAAGGTCTAAAGGAATCACTGTATCTGCAGGTCATTCCAATGCTACTTATGATGAAACTATGCTTGGAATTGAAAATGGAGTAACAGAAGCTACTCATTTATATAATGGTATGAGAAGCTTTACGCACAGAGATCCGGGAATAGTAGGTGCAGTTTTAACTGATGAAAGAATCCGCTGTGAAATGATTTGTGATGGAATTCATCTTCACAAGGCTGCTGTTAAAATGGCAATTAAGCTAAAAGGGAAGGATGGAATAATATTAATTTCTGATGCAATGATGGCTGCAGGTCTTAAGGATGGCAAATATGCACTTGGGGGACAAGATGTTTATGTTAAGGGCGGTGCAGCAAGACTTAAAGACGGAACCTTGGCCGGCTCAACTTTAACTCTTAACAGAGCTGTTTATAACATGATTCATCTTTATGGAGTACCACTTAAAGATGCAGTAAGGATGGCCTCCTTAAATCCCGCAAAAAATATTGGAATAGATGACCAAAAAGGAAGCATAGAGATAGGAAAAGATGCAGATCTTATTTTATTCGATAAAGATATCCAAGTTTCCTGTGCCATTGTAAATGGGAACATACTTTTTAATAAATAAACAAATATCAAAAATACAAAAATAGGGACAGATAAGAGCTCTTTTAAATCAGCTTAAATTTTACTGCTTGTACTAAACGAGCTGAAGGACAATATTTCTTATATGTCCCCTTTTTTTGCCTAAAAATAGAAATAGATATCAGAGATATTAGGGACAGTTAAGTACTTTTTTAAATCAACTAAAACTCTATCTACCCTGCATACTGCTTGTGCTAAATATTCAAAGGTGAAACAATCCTTAAACGTCCCCCATATAGGTCAAGGTAAAACGATTCTCAAACGTCCTCCCTAGGCTTGTACTAAATAAGTCGAAGAGCAAAAGTTCTTAACTGTCCCTTGGCTTGTCCGGTTTTTTGATTAATAAAAGTTCTTAACTGTCCCCTGGGCTCGTCTAGTTTTCGAGGGGGGTTATACATACAAATGATAAAAATTGAAATACTAAATTAAAAGAATAATTAGTTATCTCCCATCACTTAATTTAATTTTTTCCAAAAAAATTATAAGATTTAGCCTTAAAGGTTGATTTTAGCCTTTTATTTATAGCTATTTTAATTTATAATGGTATAGAAGATTTTCAAGTCTGAGTACTCACTCTAGGAGCATCTTAGACTATTTTAAACTATACTAATATCATAATGAGTATTTCTAAGATGAAGGGAGATGATGATATGGACACAGACCCAGGTAGTAATCCTCACGCGTGCTTAAAACTTAATATGACCTTAAAGGGAGGAGAGATTCATGAACACAATTATAAAACCAGTATCAAAACGAAAGCTCAGTACTGTGGACTTTATAATTTTTTGTGCCATAGCATCACTACTTTATCTTATTTTAAATAAGGGAAACGGTACCAACGTAGAGGTAACGGGAGCAAAAATTTCTACAGATTTAAACAACCTACCCTATTATGCCCTGCTTTCAACTTTAAGAATGGCTGCTGCTTATGCACTATCCTTTATATTCACTCTTATTTATGGCTCTATTGCAGCTCATAATGATAAAGCAGCAAAAGTAATGATCCCACTTCTTGACATCCTTCAATCCATCCCTGTCCTTTCATTTTTACCTGCAGTTGTAATAGGACTTATTTCTATTTTCCCAAACAGCAATGTGGGCTTAGAACTTGCGTCAATAATTCTTATTTTTACAGGACAGGTTTGGAACATGACTTTCAGCTTTTACTACTCTATAAAAGGTGTTCCAAAGGATTTAATTGAAGCGGCACATATATTTCAGCTAAACAAATGGGAGCAGTTTAAAACTGTTGAACTTCCCAGTGCAGCTATTGGACTTGTTTGGAATAGCATGATGTCTTGGGCTGGTGGGTGGTTCTTCCTTATGGCTTGTGAAATGTTTACAATGGAGGGCAAGGACTTCAGGCTAAAAGGGCTTGGCTCTTTCTTGCAAACTGCTGCTAATGAAGGAAATACAAAAGCACTATGGTGGGGTATTATAACTCTTGTTTTAGTTATAGTGCTTATGGATAGAATAATATGGAGACCTATTATTTCTTGGTCGGAAAAGTTCAAAATCGAAAGTACAGGTACTGGAGAAGAACATAAATCCTATTTTTTAATGTTTTTAAGAAGGTCTCTTATAATTCAATTTTTAGAAGAAAAGGTTATACACCCAGTTATTAAATTTTTAGGTATATTAATTGATAAAATAGCTCTTTTCTTCTTAAAGAGAAGTGAAAATCGTAATAAAAAAACCAGCAAAATAATAGGCGTTGCAGTTAAAACTTTTTTCTTAATTATTCTTGTTTATTATGGATTTAATGCTTTAAAACTTGTATTAAAAGTTTCAAATAAAGATTTAAAGAGAATACCACTATCAGTTTTTTATTCATTTTTGAGAGTAACTGTTGCTCAGGTTATTTCCTTAGCTTGGACTCTTCCTGTAGGAGTTGCTATTGGAATGAATAAAAAGACTGCAAAAATTTTTCAGCCAATAATTCAAGTTATTGCTTCAATCCCGGCTACAGCACTTTTCCCTGTTATTTTGTCTGTAATTATTAAAAAATCAGGAGGTCTTGGATTTGCTTCTGTACTTTTAATGCTTATGGGAACACAGTGGTATTTGCTTTTCAATATAATTGCAGGTGCCATGGCAATTCCAGAGGACCTTATAAATGCTGCAGATATTTTAGGATTAAAAGGATTAAAACGATGGAAAGTCCTTATTCTTCCATCTATATTTCCTTACCTCCTTACTGGAATGATAACTGCCACTGGAGGATGCTGGAATGCCAGCATAGTATCTGAATATGTTCATTTTTCAGGAAAAACAGTAAAAACCATAGGCCTTGGTGCACTTATTTCAGAGGCCACAGAAACAGGAAATTACCCACTGCTTCTTCTTTCAACTATTATAATGTGTCTTGTGGTTGTTGGAATTAATAACTCCTTATGGAAGAGGCTTTACAGAATTTCTGAAGAAAAGTTCAGACTTGATATATAGTTAGGGGGGGATATTATGAGCAATGAATTCATTAAAATAAAAAATTTGTCACAGAGTTTTGAAGGAACAGATGTGCCAATACTTGAAAATATAAATCTTACTATAAATGAAGGAGAGTTTGTGGCTATTCTTGGGCCTTCAGGCTCAGGTAAATCCACACTTTTAAGGCTTATAACCGGGCTTATACAGCCAACTGATGGTGAAATTTTATTTGAAGGGGAAAAGGTTGATGCTGTAAACCCTTATGCATCAGTGGTTTTTCAAAACTTTGCCCTTTATCCTTGGCTTTCAGTAGTTGAAAATGTCGAGCTTGGGCTTAAGGCAAGAGGCTTCCCAAATGATTACAGCAGAGAAAAGGCTGTTGAATTAATTGACCTTATAGGACTTGATGGCTTTGAAGATGCATATCCAAAGGAATTATCCGGAGGCATGAAGCAAAGAGTTGGATTTGCAAGAGCTCTTGCAGTTCAGCCAAAACTTTTATGCATGGATGAACCTTTTTCAGCCCTTGATTTTTTAACTGCAGAAAACCTTAGGACTGAGCTTATTGAGCTTTGGACTGATAAGAAAATGCCAATTAAAAGCATAATACTTGTAACTCATGGTATTGAAGAAGCTGTATTGATGGCAGATAGAATTGTTATATTAAGCAAAAAACCTGCATCTATTATTGCAGATATTAAAGTAAACCTTCCTTACCCAAGGAATAGAAAATCTCAAGAGTTTGAAAAAATTGTTGATAATATTTATAAAGTGTTTACAAGAGGAAAAGCTGAAGACAAAGATAAAGATGATGAAAAAGAAATAAAAAATGAAGAAATAAAAATAGACGAAGATGAGAGCTTCAAAAAACCAGTTTTAATACCCAATGCCTTTATTGGAGTTATGTCAGGCCTTTTAGAGCTTATATATGATAACAATGGCTGGATGGATATATACCAGCTTGGACGTGATCTTATGATGGAACTTGACGCTCTGCTGCCAAATATTGAAGGCATTGAGCTTTTAAAATTTGCAGAGGTAAAAGAGGGGGATATTTTCATTACAGACTTAGGTAAGAAATTTGTTGAGGGAGATACGGATGAAAGTAAAGAGATATTTAGGAATCAAATATTAGATTTATCCACGTTCAAAGTAATATTAAATGTACTCAACAATAAGAAAAATAAGACTATGAAGCGTGAATTCTTTGAAGAGCTTTTAATGCACTATTTTTCAGAATACGATTCTGCACAGCTTATGGATATAGTAATTGATTGGGGAAGATATGCAGAAATATTCAACTATGACTATGATACCGAAGAACTTTACATTGAAACTGAAGAAGAATAAGAAAGTCTTTGCCTGCACATTTTGAGCAGGCAAAGGCTTTTTTTTTACAGGCTCCATAAATACTATCAAAATAGCAAAGAAAAGTTTAAAATAAAGCTCCCTTTTACTAATAAATGCTTCCCTTTATGGCCCTGTGCCTATCCCGTCTATTTTCCATCCGCTCTTTTCTGATTCCTTTCTAAGCAATATAAATCTGGGCTGAACTCCATCACTGACAGTAATTGGTTTATCAAATTTATAGTCTGTTTCTACCTCATATTCGAGAACATTTCCTGGATTACCCGTGTTTTCCATCCTTTTAACACTAATAAGCTTTGCACTTTTTATATTGCCATATCCATCATAAAAAGCATCTTTTTCGTTTTTATTGTATAAATATCTGTTATCCATGTTAGAAGACAAATAGGAGCATAAGTTTTTCATTGTGAGGCATGAAAAAATCATATCTCTATCATGCTTATTAACTGCATTGAAATATTCTTTTATAACTTCTTCAGGCTTCATTTTAGAAATTTTAATTTCTGTCCTGTCTTCGTAATTTATAAAGCTTTGAACCCATTTATCAAAGCTTTTTCCCGTAACTTGTTCCAAATTTTTTCTGTTAAGGGAACAGGCAAAACAATCATGTCTTCCAGCATCTATATATGCACCTGCAATACTTCCTTTATCTCTTATGACTATTCCTCTTGCTTCTTTTCGAGGCTTTAAAAATTCAGGAAGGGGTTCTCTTAATCTATATATTTCTGCAGTAACTGTTTTCCCAAGACAATCCTTAAAATCAAAACCAATATCCTTTGAAAGCTCATTGTTATAAGCCCAATAAATTTTAACAGGATATTCTCCTGCACTATGCATAAAACTTTGAGGCAACTTTACCTCCATAGTATTAATCATAAAATCTACTGTCCAGCCATATTTTTTAAACAAAGCAAAAACGTCATTTTTTATATCTAAATTTACATTTTTAAACTCTTTTATACTGTCTATATATCGGATAATATCATAGTCAACTTCTACAACTTTGTTTCCCACAGCTGCAATACCCTTTTCATGTAATGTGTCATTTAATATATAAATATCTATTTTGTGCCCATCCCCTGTAGTAAGTATGGATTTATATGTTCTGTCATCCTTTAGTATATCCCCTGCCTCCATGTTTTCAACCTTACCATGATTAATTCCATTTATTATTTCATTTATTATCCCTTTATTTTCAATTACGCAAATCCTTCTTTTATCTTCATATATATCAAATTCACTACCATTTTCAGGAATTATATTTAAGCTTTTAGTTGATTCTTTTTTACTTTCAGAATATTTTAACTCATTGTTTGCAGGCTTTATTCTATATGGTCCACAGCCTTGAGTACATATGATTAAAAAGGTAAAAAGCAGCATTAAAATAACTTTAGCACTATTCTTTTTCATTTTATCCCTCCAATCACAGAAATATTTTTCTTACCTGTTGCTTCAATTATATATTATGCTCATAAAAAGTCAAAAACAGCTCTGAAAAGATACTCACAAATTGCATAGTTGAAATCATAGATTTGGGATGACTTAATCGCCTCACTATCTACTTTCTACTTAACTGTCCCTGTTTTTGTGTGGGACAGTTAAGCTGCTATTTTAAATTAGACAAGCCCCTTCATTCCCTAAATAAATTACCCTACAACTTGTCCTAATTATCTCGATTAAAAATAGTACTTAACTGTCCCTGATTTCGCCTGATTTCGATTTCTACTCACTTTCTACTTAACCGTCCCTGATTTCTCTGATTTTCTAACCGTCCCACTTTTCTATAGACAACCTGTCGTTATTATAATAAAATATTCCTATGGCTTTATTTAAGCATATCAAATTAATAGATTAGGAGTGAAAACTTAGTGAAACGTTTTGACAAAATCATCATTGTAATTATTGTAGTAATTTCAATAGGATCTTATGCTTTTATGAAAATTTCAAAAAATAAAAGTCCTAAGGGCATCTATGTTCAAATTACTCTAAAAGGAAATGTGTATAAAAAAATCCCTCTTACACAAAGTACAGATGAAAAAATAACAGTTCAATCAAATTTAGGGAAAAACATAGTAGAAATAAAAAATGGGAAAGTTAGAATAAGTGAATCTGACTGTAAAAATCAAATATGTGTGCAAACAGGATATATAAATAGTGTAGGAGATGTTATCGCTTGTCTTCCCCATGAGCTTTTAGTAGAAATCACAAAAAAATAAAAAAGACTTTAAAACCAATTCAGTATCACTTTAAGGAGGAAAGTTTCATTGAAAATTAAAAAAATGCTTTTTTTGTCCCTTATGGTAGCACAATCACTGCTTTTATTCTTGCTTGAATCCTTAATTCCCATCCCCTTTGTTGCTCCTGGGGCAAAAATTGGCTTATCAAATATAATAACTGTAATATGTTTGTATATATTAAGTTTTAAAGATACCTTCATAGTAGTTATTTTAAAAATATTTCTTTCCACACTGTTTGGAGGCACCCTATCAAGCTTATTATATAGTTTGTTTGGGGGACTTTTAAGTCTTGTATCAATGTATATAGTTAAAAAAGCTTTTAAAGATAAAATAAGTGTTTTAGGTGTAAGTATAGTAGGTTCTATATTTCACAACATAGGGCAGCTTATTGCAGCTTCACTCGTTGTTCAAAGCTTCAATATATTTGTTTATTTCCCTGTCCTTATGATTGCAGGTCTTATAGCAGGAATTCTTGTAGGTGTTGTATCTAAATATCTTCTTATACAATTTGAAAAGATAGGGTTTATAAAAAAATTAAAAGATATGTAAATAGGACGCAATGCGTCCTATTTTAATTTAAATGAATTATCTACTATGCTGAAGGAATCTTTAAGTCCACTTGTTATATAAACCTCTTTATTCTTTGTTACAAATATTGCATCAACCCCCGGCGTATTTTCAACAAACTTTTTACCTTCATCAAGTCCCATAGCAAATACAGAAGTAGAAAGCCCATCAGCATCAATAGATTTGTCAGCAACAATAGTAACAGATGCAAGAGAATTTTCAACAGGATATCCTGTCTTTGTATCTAAAATGTGGTGGTACTTCTTACCATCCTTTTCAACATATCTTTCATAAATTCCAGATGTAACAACAGTTTGATCTTTAACTTTAACTGAAGCAAAGTATGCTCCCCTTGTATCAAAAGGGTTTTGCACTCCTATTTTCCACGGCTCTCCATTAACATTGCTTCCAAGGGCATACACATTTCCTCCAAGATTTATTAGAGCATGTTTCACACCATTATCAGTAAGAACTTTTTTAACCTCATCTGCTGCATATCCCTTTGCTATAGCTCCTAAATCTATTACCATTCCCTTTTTATTAAGCTTTACCCTTTTTCCATCCTCATCTAAAATTATGTCCTTGTAATCTACAAGTGGAAGCTTTTCTTTTATTTCATTATCAGAGGGAACTCTAGCATAATCTGTTCCTATATTCCAAAGCTTAACTATAGGGCCTATGGATATATCAAATTTTCCATTTGAAGCTTTAGAATAAAATACCCCTCTTTTTATTACATCAAAAGTATCATCTGAAACTTTAACAAATTCCTCTCCCGCCTTAGCATTTATTTCATCCACTTCAGTTCCCTCTTTATTTATGCTCATTTTATCTTCTATTTCTCTTATCCTGTCAAAAGCCTTATCAATAGCTTTTTCAGGGTTTTTGCCGTCATAAGTAGTAATAGTACAAACTGTCCCAAGCATAAGGTTTGTTTTTGAATGCTTTGAAGTATCATCTTTTTTATAGCAGGATGAAAATATTAAAGTAATAAAAGTAATTATTGATAAAATGTTTAATAGCTTTTTCTTTTCCATTATTACCTCCAAGTTTATTGCTGCTTTTAATAGCTTTAAAATAAGCAAATTTAATTTAAACATATAAAATTGCTACTAACCTATTATAAATTAAAATCTTAGTATTTAACAGTGGTTTTTTATTGAGTAAACTTATGAGCTTTAGCTTACCATCGAAACTTTGGTAAGCAGCTCCACCACCACTAAAGCAGAAAAAAGGGAATACTGAGAACTACTTTAAAGTAGTTTGCAGCATTCCCTTTTAATTGTTATTACTTATTTTCAACTACAGCTTCTTCAGTCTTGCCAGCTTTTGCATTATCAAGAGCTGCTTGTGCAAGCTTTTTGAAATCATTTGATGAATTAGTAGCGCCAGTTACTGAATCAACCTTTCCTACATCTTGTTTTTCAACAAGGTCTGCAGCAAGTTTCGGCTGAAATTCTTCTGGTGAAGTTTTTGAAACTTTTTTCATTGAGCTGTTGTAGTCAGCATCCTGTGATTTTAATTTTCCATCTGCATTTACACA
>DHEX01000107.1:0-2472 GCA_002400085.1 Clostridiaceae bacterium UBA4839
AAGGTTAATAGCACTTACTGATTCAACTTTAAGTTCTGCTGGCTTTGCAGCAACCTTAACATTGAATAGTTTAATTGCAGTAACTTTATTATCTTTATCTCTTAATTGAAGATCAAGAACATAGTTTCCTGCTGCTGTTGCTGTCCATTCAATTTTGTCAGTTTTTGATTCAGCAACTGGATCTTTGTCCCATCTTGGAGTCCTATCTTCGTTTAAAGTGAATAATTTGTATGATTCTCCATCTTTTAATCCACTAATAACGACTTTGTCTCCCTCTACTATGTTTTCTGTTTTCTCAAGCTTAGCTGATTTTAATCCTTCAGTTGCTTTATCTTGAAAAACATAGTCGAATGCATAAGCACTATCATATCTGCCATAATCATTGTGATAAGTTCCTTCAGTGTCTGCTATTTTAACTCTAACTGCGAAGGAATAATTCCCAGCCTTTGTAATTGTTCCTGCTGGAACCTTTACTTCTACTGGAGTCTTTGCATCTGCTGCAGGAGTCCAGTCATTTAATTTTTCCCATCCTTCTACTACTTTCTTGGTTGAGTCATCTCTTTGTAAGTAGAATATTTGGTACTGAACCTTTCCTGTATAGTCTGATGTTAACATTAATTTTTGGTCCTCACCAACTGCTGCTGGAATATTCTCAAGGCCTACAAATTTGACCTCAGGTAATACTGAAGCTGCTTTAGCTGGTACATAGCTCATGAATGTAAACATTGTCATTAAAACAACAAGTAACATACTGAGCGCTTTTCTTGCTTTTTTGGCTTTAGCCATAGTGTGTCTCCTCCTCTCAAATTTGGAAATTTTTAATTTTAATAAAATAATTTATAAGATGAATTTAAATCATCTGCAAATGAATAATGATAAATAACCCTTAGTAAACATAATATAGCAAATTAGGTTATTTTTCAAGAGCTTTGGAATAATTTATTATATTTTAATTTTATCCTTTAGGATAAAACCTTATACATATTTTAGTGACTTTACACATTGTTATATATATTAATACCATTTAGGTTTATTGTATTGTATTTCATATTTTAGCACAATTATTCTACTTTTGTAAATACACTAATTCCTCCCTGTTTATATAACCTTAATCCATTTAAGCCCAATTAGTCATAAAAAAGCATTAATATAAATATATATTCTTCATTTATAAGGAAAATCCTTCTAATAGTTGCAAAAGTTTAAAGATTAAATTTATCCATATCTTGAAGAAATAATGTTTCTTTCATATTAATAGACGACGGTTTCTTAGAAAAGTTTCATGTTATTAAAAATATTTATCATGTTTATATACATGTTTCTTCATTTTCTATCATTTTTTTAGTAATATTTCTATTCACCATGTCGATATTTGTTACATATTGTATAAATTCGACAATAACTGGAAACCACGGCATATATGTAGTAAAATTGTGTGTACGATGTTGTGGAGGGAATTTATATGAGGAAAAAAGATACAAAATACAATATTTACCAATTTGTCATTATTAACTTGATACCGCTTTTATCCATAATTATAATTAGCAGCTTTTTAAACAGTTCAAAATACAACGTTTTATTGAATTACAAAACTTTTATGACAATGCATCTTCTTATAGAAATTATTTCTGGCACTGCAGCAATTTGTATATTAGTCCTGCTTCTTTGTACATACCCCTATGAGAAGGACATGAAGTATACAGTTTTTGCAGGGTTTTTTCTGCTTATATCACTTATATCTATATATCACCTTTACTTTGCGTTTTATGATAACAGTTTATATCCTTCTTTTACTTTACTGGGTTTTATGAATTTAATTATTTTATTTGCTTTTGCAATATCCTTTACTTTGCCTGATGATAAAATTAAAAAATCTCATGCTCTTGTTATTAATTTAATATCCCTAACATTGGTATTTTTTACAATGATTTTACTCCATGACTTTAAAACCCCTCTTATATTATTTATAAGCAATAAAGAATATAAAAAAATCTTTTATACAATTACAGCTGTGTTTTATCTTCTTTGCTATGCACATTTAGTACATAAGCTAAGAAAAAAATGGAGTAAGAGTACCTATTATAATTTCCTTTCAATAAACATATTTATGCTTTCTAACCATTTTTATGCCCTAAGTGAAAATACTTATGACGTTTATTTCTTAATTGCTCATATTTTATGCAGCCTTGGGCTATTAGTTATATTTAATGTATTCTTAATTAATATAATAAAGCTTCCTTATGAGAAAATGTATGAAGCAGAGAAAAAAGCCATGGAGGAGGGTAAAATTAAAACAGACTTTATTATAAATATGTCCCATGAACTTAGAACTCCTGTAAACGTTATACAATCTGCTCTTGACCTTCTTGACGTGGAACCCATGAATTTATCTGCCTTAAAATCCATAAGAAAAAATACATTAAGGATAAAAAGGCTGTTTGAAAACATAATTGAGTTTAATGATATTGAAAA
>DHEX01000107.1:2517-14727 GCA_002400085.1 Clostridiaceae bacterium UBA4839
GTTGATTCGGACAAGCTTAGGGTTATATTTTTAAATCTTATTTCAAATGCAATTAAATATTGCCCAACTGGAGGGGATGTACACATAAACCTTAATATGGGGAAGTACCTCGATATTAAGATATTAAATAATGGTCCTGGGTTTCTCCCTGAGGATATAAATAAAGTTTTTGATAAGTTCTACAAATCAAAGGACAAAAGGCTTGAATCCACAGAAGGATTAGGACTGGGGCTCTTTATTTCAAGAAAATATGCAGAAGCTATGGGCGGAAAAATTGAAATACTAAATTTAAATAATATGGCAGGATATAGGCTAAAAATTCCTGTGGAAAAATCCAATATTTCAAAGCCATCAGTTAAGCTTTACAGTGCTTCAGGATTTTTCTCAGATATAAATTAAAGGAGTTGCTGCAAAATAATTTTCATGTTTTGCAGCAGCTCCTTTAATTATTTAACGCTTATAGCACTTACAGGGCAGTTTTCTTCTGCCTCCTTTGCTGTATCCTCATATTCTGACTTTAGCGGATCTTGAATAACATGAGCCTTGCCGTCATCTCCCATTTCAAATACTTCGGGTTCAATAGATGAGCAAAGTCCGCAGCCTATGCATGTATCTTGATTTACTTCAGCTTTCATTTTATCACCCCTTATTTTTTATATTAAAAATGAAAAGTTCCTTATTTAAATTAGACGAATTTCATAGGTCGTTTTACTGCACAATTATATTTTATCCATGAAAGTTTTTTTTAAACATGGAAAGCTCTACTTAATCTTCTCAAGTACATTGTCTGTAATTTTTTTAAATCTATCATTTATCTTTACATAAAGTTCAATTTTTCCTTCTTCTGAAAGCTCTGCCATCTCCGTATCAAGTGGAAGCTCTCCTAAAAGATCTGCTCCTACTTTTTCTGCTGCCTTTTCTGCAGAACTTTCACCAAATATATAGGTTTTTTCACCGCAATTTTTACATTCAATGTAGCTCATATTTTCGATGACTCCAATAACCTTTTTGTTCATCTTTTCAGTCATGTTGACAGCCTTTGCTACAATCATTGAAACCATGTTTTGAGGTGTTGAAACCATAACAACTCCTGTAACAGGCATTACCTGCATTACAGTTAAAGGAACATCTCCTGTTCCAGGAGGCATATCAACAAATAAATAATCTAAGTCCCCCCAAATTACATCTGTCCAAAACTGTTTTACAGCCCCTGCAATAAGCGGTCCTCTCCATATAACTGCCTGCTCCTCATATTCTGTGAGAAAGTTCATAGACATAACCTTTATGCCTGTTGCAGTAGTAAGAGGTATAATCCCCTCTTCATTAGCATAAGCATTTTCCCCGTTTAACCCAAAAATCCTTGGGATACTTGGTCCTGTAATATCTGCATCAAGGATACCAACGCTAAAGCCCCTTGCTTTAACCTCTGAAGCTAAAGCTCCTGTTATACTTGATTTTCCAACTCCGCCCTTACCGCTCATTACAGCAATTATATTTTTTACATTACTTTTAGGATTATTTTCTATCATACAGCTTTCCTTATCAGAGGAGCACTTCCCCTTTGATGGACAGCTATCACAATTTGCCATATTATCATCTCCAAACTATCTTAATTTATATTATATTATATCAGATAATTGCACATCAACATACATCACCTAAAATAATAAAAAAGATCCCCCAATAATATCAGGAAACCTTTATTTATATTAGACAATTATTTTACTGCTTTGAGTTTAGCTATATCGTTCCAATTCTTAGATGTAATCACTTCCACAGTACTCATTGTTTCTTTTATATCCTCAACATCACTTGAAATATTATTAAGTTTATCTTTTGTCTTAGTTTTGAATTCTGTTAGATCTGCAGTTTGGTCATTGACTGCATCCAATTTCTTCTCTATTCTATCAAGTCTTTGATTTGTGTTTTTTTGACCGTCTTTTAAATCTTTAATATCAGATTGTAAATCTTTAATATCAGATTGTATCGGATTTAATTTTGTGTCAAGTAATTCGCTTATTGCCTGTAAATCCTCTTTATTCATATGGCATCCCTCCTGAAAATTATTATATATTATAAAGTCAATTACTTCAATAGAATATATTATTCATATCTTAAAGCTTCAATAGGATCAAGCTTTGATGCCTTGTTTGCAGGATATATCCCAAAGAATATCCCAACTCCAGAAGAAAAGGCAAAAGCTATAAGTATAGTAGTAATTGAAACAGATGGCGTTACTTTAAGTATTGAACCAATGCCATAAGCTGCAAATACCCCAAGAAGCATTCCAATTACTCCTCCAATTAAGGATATAATAACAGACTCTATTAAAAACTGAATTAAAATATCCTTTCTTGTAGCACCAATGGCCTTCCTTATCCCTATTTCTCTTGTTCTTTCAGTAACAGATACAAGCATAATATTCATAACTCCAATACCCCCGACCAAAAGAGAAATGCCTGCAATAGCTCCAATTATTGCTGTAAATATATTTAAAATGTTGTTTACCTGTTCAAGCTGCTTCATTATGTTTTCTGCTTTATATTTATCCTTATTATGATGGGTTGTTTCAAGAAGCCTTACTATATTTGAAGAAGCTGCTTCTAAGTTTTTATTGGAATTAATTGAAACTTCTATCTGCCCTATATTAAAGTTATTGGAGAAAAGCTTTTCAGTAAAGGTTATAGGGCAGTAAATATAAATAGGCATATTTTCTGCAAAAGAAGCTGCATAAGGTTCACTTTCATTTTTAAATACACCAATTATTGTTGCATTTACTGTGCTTGAGTTGTTTCCAACTTTAACAGTTTTTCCTGTACAGTCCTCATAGCCAAAAAGCTTTTTTGCACTTAAATTATCTATTAAAATTACATTGTTTCCAAGAAGCACATCCTTATTATTTATAAACCTGCCATAAAGTATATCAAGAGTTGTAACAGAAGTATAATCATTGTTTGTTCCTACTATAACTGCCGTCTTTGTATATTTCCCCGTTTTAATTTGACCTGTTGTTTGAAATATAGGAGCAGCATTTTTTACATCGCTTATTCTCTCACTGATATTTTTTACATCCTTCATAGTAAAATAATCATCTTTATTTAAATTAGTATTAGTGTCAACTTTAACATTAAGAAGGTTTACCCCTATTTTTTCAAATTCTCCTGTTATAGCACTTTGGCCGCCTTTGCCAAGGGATACAATAGTTATAACAGAAGAAATGCCAATTATAATGCCAAGCATGGTTAAAAAGGAGCGCATTTTATTTGACATTATACTTCCTATAGCTACTTTAAAACTTTCTAAAAAATTCATACAATCACCGCCTAAAATACAACTCTGTTTTTTACAGGGCTATCTTCAATAATTTTACCATCTTTTATTCTTACTATCCTTTTAGTGTAAGATGCAATATCACTTTCATGGGTTACCATTATTATAGTAGCTCCTTCATCATTTAAACCTTGAAAAATTCTCATTATGTCAATACTTGCAGCTGAATCGAGATTTCCTGTAGGTTCATCTGCCATTATAATTGAAGGATTTGTAACAATGGCCCTTGCAATGGCTACCCTTTGCTTTTGGCCCCCGGAAAGCTCTATGGGCTTATGCGCCATCCATCTCTCAAGACCTACTTTTTTAAGAGCTTCTATGGATCTTTTCCTTCTATCTGCTGCAGAAGCTCCTGCATAAATAAGAGGAAGCTCGACGTTTTCAACTGCTGAAAGCTTTGGAAGAAGATTAAATGCCTGAAATACAAAACCTATTTCCTTATTTCTTATTACTGCAAGCTCATTGTCATTTAAACTCGAGACATCTTTCCCATTTAAAATATATTTTCCTGATGTAAGCCTGTCAAGGCATCCAAGTATATTCATAAGGGTGGATTTCCCTGAGCCTGAAGGTCCCATTATAGATGTATACTCGCCCTTATCTACATT
The DNA here is from genome assembly GCA_002400085.1 of Clostridiaceae bacterium UBA4839. Taxonomy (GTDB): domain Bacteria; phylum Bacillota; class Clostridia; order Clostridiales; family Caloramatoraceae; genus UBA4839. Next base: position 6,456 of record DHEX01000107.1, read on the forward strand.
AAAATTTATCCCTTTTAAAGCTTCAAACTCTATACTTCCTGTTTTATATATCTTAACTAAATCTTTAATTTCAATCATTTACTTCACATCCTTGATAGTAACTTTAACCCCATCTATTACATTCATCGAAGGATTTAATATTACGGTTTCATCTTTACTTAACCCTTCTAGGACTTCATATTCTGTATCTGAAGAAAGGCCAGTTTTTATATTTGTAAGCTTTGCAATTCCATCTTTTACTGCATAAACCTTTTCATTGTTTTCCTTATCAGTTATAACTGCCTCAGCTGGGACTTTTAAAATTCCTTTTTTCCCCCCTGTTTTTATGTTGACATCTACATCAAATCCGCTTTTAATTGCTCCATCGTTTTCAGTAAGGTCTGCAGTAACTTTTATAACCGTATCCTGGCCTGTCTGGGATGTTACTTTTGAAGCTGATGGGCTTATAGAGGAAACTACTGCCTTATATTTTTTATTGTTATAATTTACAAAGGCTTCCTGACCTGCTTTAATTCTATTAATGTCATACTGGTTAACGTTCATGGCTATTTGAAGGTTTTTAATATCTTCAACAACAACTGCAGGTACTTGAGGTTTAACATAATCCCCTGCTTTAATATTCATACCTGTTATAGTGCCATCAAAATCAGCTTTAATATATCTTTGCTGGTTTGATATACTTTGCTTGATGCTTTCTATATTAAGCTTTGCTATTTCAACTTGATTTTCTTGAATCTTTATTTGTTTATCTATATCTACTGAAGGAGCGCTTCCTCCCATAGATCCCTGCTGCATATTAGACCCCGGCTGCACACTAGATCCAGGTTGTACATTGGACCCTTGCTGCACATTTTGGGATTGATCTTTCATATTTTTAGCATTAGCCTTTTGCTCTTTTAAGCTTTCAAGCTGAAGCTCTGCAATATTGAGCTGTTTTTCCGCAGTTTTAAGCTGCAAGGACATATCTTGGGTTTCAAGTTCAGCTACTACATCCCCCTTTTTAACATTATCACCAATATTAAAGTTTGTTTTTAAAACTTTAACTGGGGATTGAATATAGTATTCTTTTTTATTCTTTGATTCCACATTTCCTGTGGTTGAAAAGTAAACCGTAATATCTCCTTCAGAAACATTTCCTGTTTTTACTTCAACACCTTTTTTAGCACTTTTTACAAGTTTATAGAATATTCCTGTAAAAACAGCTGCTAAAATTATAATTATCAATATCCATTTATTTTTCTTTGACATTTGGTTTCACTCCTTCTAAGTATAAAGTATAATCTTTTTTCTTTTTTATATGAAAAATTAGATTTTATTTATTATATCCCATTTTAACCTACATCGTACAAATTTTAAATCTCCTTATGAAATTTAAAATTGAAAATCGAGGGGGGGCGGAACGATCAAGACCGGTCCCTACCACTAATGGGCAAATTTGCACCACCAATTGGGGGACAGTTAATGATAATTGAGAATTGAGAGCGGAGAATTGAGAATTAGGGNNAGCTCCTCCCCTTCCCTTTGGCTGCAGTTATGAGATAAAAATATGTTTAGGTAAATTTCATTGCTGGCCCTTGGGATGATATTTTTATCATGGATCATGTTTACTTTTATATTAGAGGTATTGCTTTTTATTTTAGCTGCAAAATCAATACTTTTTACATCATCCTTGGGAATTTTAAGTAATATCGTATTCTTATCCTGTATAAGCTTTGTAGTGTTGATATCAATTATTATGTTGGTCACAACCTGACTTTTGGCCCTGTTAACCTTTTTGTCCAATTTATTTTTATCTTTAGCTTTTATAACTTTCACATTTTTGCCATAATCCTTTAATAAACTTTCACACTCATAAATAGCATCATAAATATCAGCTCCATCATTAAATGATGTATCCTCACTGCTGTAAATGATGTTTATAGTTTTGGTCTTACTGCTAAATGTATATATATCATACTGATACGAAATATATATGAGATATGAAAGGACAATCATAAAAATGCCCACAACAATGGATATAATTATTTTCTCCACATTGCTCATAACATCACCAATAAAAAAAGCTTCATTATATTATATATGAAGCTTTTTTACTGACTATGTTATTTATATTTTATATTGTATTCCCATTTATTATTTTTAAACACACCATTTATTTCATAAGATACATCCACATTATTTTTATCCTTTACTGTAGCTGTGGCAGCACAAGCCGTATCTGAATAGCTTGAAGTATTAATAGTTATATAATAATCCCATTTATCCACTTCATTAGGAAACTTAATAGACATACCCGTTTTAGTTATGCTGTCTAAAATTCTTTTCTGTTCCATAGTGGTAAGAGATTTAGTAACATAATAGTCTTTACTTATATCTACAACTATTGTGGATTTACTCTCAGGCTTTGTCTTATCTATAAGAAGTTTAACAAAAGAAACATAGTAGTCCGTCACATTAGCTCTGTTATCCTTTTTCATTATTCTTTTCAAAAAAAAGTTTTCAATAGAAGGATTTACATGATACATATTCCCATTTTCATCAAATAAATTTGCTGTATGTTTATCACTTACTCCTGCAAGGTACTTAAACGTCCCAACTTTTTTGATGTCGCTATACAGTTCAAAGGTAAAGTCAGGTTTGAGCTTTGTATTAACTGAAGCATTTGAAGACTTTACTAATGTATTTTTAAAATTATTAATGCTGTCATTATTAATAATTACATATCTTCCAGGGTATCCGCTCTTATTTATTACAATTCTATCAATAGTTTTAGTATTAAACTCTGCCTTTTGAAGCTCCTTATTTGCACCACCGCTGCAAGATGAAAAAAGTAAAGCAGCAATCAGAATAAAAACTGTAAAAAACTTTTTCAAACTAAACACCTACCCAATTATTTTACCCATATTGTATAAATCATAGTATTTACCGTTTATATATAAACCCTTTGAAATTCTGCCCTCTATTTTAAATCCCCACTTTATATAAAGATTGATTGCATTTATATTGTCTTCTCTCACGGAAAGATCGACTTTTTTTATTATACCATTGGAGTTTATCCATTTAAATAGGTAATCCATAAGAAAGTTTCCAACCCCAATTCCCCAAAACTGCTTTAATACTGCAATACCAAGTTCGCCCCTGTGCATCATTCTTTTTCTTGGTGATGCAATAAAAGTAAGGCTTCCTATAATTCTATCATCAATAAGCCCTACAATAAAAATACAGTTTTCTTTACTTGAAGTGTTTCTTATAAACTCTCTTTCCTGATCTTCTGTTAGATAAAAATCATCCCTTCCAAAAGTAAGGTTATCAGATTCTCCTCCAATTTGTGCTTCCATATTTATTAACTCTTCTGTATCGCTTTCAGTTGCCCTTCTTATTGACAGTTTCATACCATTTTTTAATTCATAAATTAACAAGAGTCATCCCCCCTTGTTATTTTATGCTTTAAAAAGAAAAAAGTACAGCATAAGCTGTACTTAATCTCAGTTAAAACCTCATCGGCTTCAACTCACTTTAAGTTAAACTTAAAGTTTAGTAATAAGAATACTATATAGTATCCTTTGAGGGAGGAGTGGTGGTTTTTATTTTATCCTTATTGTATATTATAATACCACTAATCAATACGAATATGCAAATAAATTGTGATGTAGAAAAAATTCCTATATTCCCTCGGGGGTCGTCTCTTAAAAATTCAATAAGAAAACGACCTATACTGTATAAGATCATATACAGTCCCGAAACCTGCCCATCTTTCCTCTCTTTTTTTGCAAAAGAAAAAAGAATAAGGGCAATTATAAAATCCCCAATGCTTGAATAAATTTGCGTTGGATGAAGCCTTACTCCATTTGGAGCAGAAAAGGATTCTTTAAATGTAATTCCAATAGGGCATGTAGTTTCTTTGCCATAGCAGCAGCCTGCCATAAGACAACCAATTCTTCCTATACCCTGAGCTACAGCTATAGCTGGTGCAGCAAGGTCAAAATATTTCCAAAAGCTAAGCTTTTTCTTTCTGCAGTATATATCTGCGCCAACACAGCCTCCAATTATTCCGCCATAAAGTACAAATCCACTTGTTAAGTTTTCCCAAAGCATAGATGGATTTTTTACTATTTCAGGAGCCACACTTAAAATATATAACAATTTTGCTCCAATAAAACCGCCTATAATACCCCATATACCAATATCTATAATAGCATCAGCATCCATGTTTCTTTTCTTTGCTCTATCATAAGATATTAACAATGCAGTAATAATAGCTATCCCTAATAAAAGTCCATAAGTATATGATGTAAACTTCCCAATTTTAAATAAAACAGGATGCATAACTTTACCCCCTAATGTAAATAGTAATAGATTCTAATATAAAACCGTATAGAAAAAGAAGCAGGGCAAATATAACAACATCTATGCCGTTCCAAAAACCCTCTCCCCTAAACTCTTCAAAGCTTTTCGTCATTTCTTCGTCAGCATATGGATTTTGAAATGCTCCAAAACCATAAAGAAAGTTCGAATGACGTGTCTTCCTTACTTTGGGATCCTCATCTCTTTTATTTAACAATGGTATTGCAAAAATAAGGCTGAATCCTCCAAAATAATAGTAAGACATATATATGCTTTCAAGTTTTGAAGATGACTTTATAAGAGCAACAATAAACCCTACAGCTGTTAGTATAGCTGCAGCAATAAAAGAAAACTTTACACTCTGCTTTATCCCATATAGAATATATTTCTTATTATCCTTATTCATTTGTACCTCCGGATAAAAGATAAACCTTTAATTTATTTTAATATATAATGCTATGTTTTTAAAGGTCTCTTTTAAATTTTCATTATAATCCTCTTCAGGGGTAAAAAAGCTCATTCTAAAAAATTCAGTATCTGTCTTAGGAATATAAAATTCATTTGAAACATAATACTTTCCATCATTACCAAGCCTTGAGTAGGAAAGAAGATATGCCTTTAAGGCTCCAAGCTTTATGTTCTCTATTTTATAATATTTATATTCAACAATTCCTGTTTCACCTAATTTCGATTCCTTAAGGAATTTAGACAGAGGAGTTTTTATATTCCATACCTGAATTATCCCCCTTATAGGTGAATTTTTATCCTTAAAATCTCCGTGGTATATTATTTCCCCACCTTCAAAGTTTCTTTCCTTTAATTCATAGTTTTCAGGTAATTTAAAGCTATAATTTCCATTTAATATAGAATAATCTATATATTCTGCAGCCGTTGCGCTGGTTTCAGGATTCTCCTTATTCTTTTTATTCTTTTGTATATAGCTTCCTTTATCTGATAATATAATTAACCCTATACATATTATAGCAACTACTATTTGGCTTAATTTTCTTTTCATAAACATCCCTCCACAATATTATATGTGGAGGTAGATAATAAAATTATTATACCATTTATAAGATAATTCACAATGGTATAATAATACTAAACAAAAAAGAGGAAGGAGCGCCTAGCGCTCCCTATTCTTCTTTTTTGGAATCATTATGCAGCCTGTATATGGGTTATAAAACATAATCCACATACCTTTATCCTTAAACTTTATCCATTTTACAAAACCTGTCATCCCCATGTATGGCTGTTCATTCATATTATTGCCGCCTTCAATACCATACATGAGGTGCTTTACTTCTCCATCAGGATTATATTTTAATCCAAAGTAATAATGGCCGCATTTCTTAAAATATTTTATATAGTTTATATAAGGATAAGCCATTTTAAGATGATAAAGTGCACAAAAATAAGGATACAATTTATTATCATCTATATCAATATCATAATCAAAAGGAATCTTCCACCATCTTACACCTTTCTCCACGTCCCTTAGTTCTTTTACTTCTTCGAAATTTTTAAGTACGCTATGGAACATAGCTGCATGTGTCCTTTTCTTATTTTTATTTCTGTCTCCAATGCCTCCACTAATGTCTTGAAGAATATCGTCTTCAAAGCCTCTTTCAGCGCCCATTATATCTTCATCATCATCAACAAAAGGTATATTTCCAATAGTTTTAGGTGCATATTCATCAATAAAGCTATACTCTATATTCCTTTCATTATCCGTGTCCTTATTTTCTATTATATTTTCATTTTCAATACTTTCTCTGCTAATATCCTCCAGCATATCTTCTTCGTTTAAATTTTCTCTTAAATCCTTAGAAGTTATTTCTCCATCTGTGATTTCAATGTTTATCTCCTCTGTCTTTTCCTCATATTCATCCTCCTCATTTCTCATATGCTCCTGTTCATTCTCAGCATATTCATTGGTATTTACTTCTGCAGTCTTTTCTATATCTTCTTCTATCCTATCTTCAATTTTCTCTGTCCTTGCATTTACCTCGGCAGTCTTCTCTATGTCTTCCTTTATTTTATCTTCAATCTTTTCTGCCCCTACATTTATCTTGGCAGTCTTCTCTATGTCTTTCTCTATTTTGTCTTCAATTTTCTTTGTCCTTGCATTTACCTCTGCAGTCTTTTCTATATCTTCCTCTATTCTATCTTCAATTTTCTCTGCCCCTGCATTTACATTTATACTTTCTTCATATTCTTTAAACTTTTTAGCAGCGGGATCAATTTCTTCTTTCACAACTAATTCAGGAACTGCCTTAGATTCTCTGTTTACTGTAACAACCCTACTTTTCCATTCTGTTTTATCTCTCCCTGCATATCCAGAAAGAGGTACACTAAACTTTTCTCCGCTTGTTGCAACTGCAGCTGCATTAAATTTGTCAACAGAAAGGGATGTATCTGCAATGCTATTTTCCTTGAACTCCCACCACATTTCTCCTATTCCAAATTCATCCACTGGCACTTCGCCAAGCTTTGCAACAATTGGAGGATTTTTTGTGCTATCTATCATACAGCAAGTATATGGCCCTGATTCCCTCTTAAGGTTTTGAACATATACAGTTATTTTACATTCTCCATTTTTAGTTTCTATTTTCAAATAACCAGTTGGCAATTTATCAAGGGATATTCCAAAACCTCTATCATCTTCATCAAATATTATAAAATACCTGCTGTAAGGCTTCTTTATAGACACGCTATTCCCTCCAAATAATAATTCATCATTATAATATATGTATAGGAATTTTGAAAGTGAACACCTACAGGGAAATTTTTCTTATAGCGCATCCTATATTCAGCCATATCAAAAATCAAGAGGGCGAATTTATCCGATGACTACTATCTGTAATCCTCCGCTTAACGCGGAGAATAACAGATAGTACGCCCCTGGATCAATTCGCCCCATTATAATTATTTCATATGGTTTTTTAAGGAATTAGATAAATCTGCGAACTCATCTATGCTCAATGTTTCACCACGCCTTGAAGAATCAATTTCTGCATCATTAAAAACTTCAACAAGCTCATCTATAGAAAGTCCAAAAGTTTTTAACACATTAAGAAGTGTTTTTCTTCTCATATTAAAAGAAGTTTTGATTAAAGTAAAAAATAATTTTTCATCATAGACCTCTGCTGCAGGCTTTTTCCTAATGCTCATTTTTATAACCTGAGAGTCTACCCTTGGCTGCGGAATAAAGCAGGACCTTGAAACATTAAATGCCTTTTTAACATTTGCATAATAGTTTGCAGTAATTGAAAGAGGCCCATATTCATGAGTGCTTGGATCTGCCATTATTCTTTGAGCTGCCTCTTTTTGCACCATAACTGTTATAGAGTTTACTCCCTTCCAAGATGTAAGTATCTTTGTAAGTATGGGAGTTGTTATGTAGTATGGAAGGTTTGCTACTACCATTATCTTTTTATCCCCATATTCCTTTACAGCTTCATTGAAGTTGAAGTTCAGCGCATCCATATGAACAATTTCTACATTGTTAAAATTTAAAAGAGTTTCTTTTAAAATCTTTACAAGCTCTTTATCTATTTCTACAGCACAAACTTTAAATGCTCTTTTTGCCATTTCCTGAGTAAGAGTTCCAATACCGGCACCTATTTCAATGACAAAGGTCTCATCATCAATTCCTGCTGTATCCATTATCTTATTTAGAGCAACTCCATCAGTTAAGAAATTTTGGCCAAGGTTTTTATTAAATTCAAAATTAAAATATTTTATAATATCCTTTGTTTTAGCTGCAAGGGTCACAAAATCAGCTCCTTTGAATTGATTTAACAGCTTCATTAAACTCGTCTCTTGTTATTCCATAACGGTTTAGTCTATTTAAAAACTGTTTGGCATTAGTATACCCAATCCCAAGTTTTCTCCCTGCTATATTTCTATTTAAACTTGCATCACT
>DHEX01000107.1:14740-20144 GCA_002400085.1 Clostridiaceae bacterium UBA4839
TGAGCTGGCATTTTCAATACCAATATCCCCATCTTTAAGTGCTAATTCTTTTGGTATAAATGCATGTTTACAGTCAGGCACATTTTTTTGAATAATTCTTCTTATCGCCTCTCCTGCAGAATCAGGGTCTGTAAAAACAATGATTCCGCATCTTTTCGCTGCACTTTTTATCTTTTCCATTGTTTCTTTTGTTATTCCAAAACCAGATGTTGAAATAACTTCTGCATCTACTGCTCCTTTTACTGCTGCAACATCATCTTTTCCCTCAACTACAATAACTTCTTTTATCATTTCTTCACCACCATATATAGTATACATCGTATTTGAAACCTAATTTATTATACTCTAAAAAGTCCCCTTCAACAATTCCCCATTCTCATTAACCGCCCCAGATAGCTCGTCCCCACTGTGGGACAGTTATCAACTAATTGTCATCAACGCTAATTGGACAACCCCCCCGTTTCCCCTCCCAATTCTCAATAAAACCTGGGAACCTGGGGGACAGTTATCAATTAATTGCCACCAACGTTAATTGGGCAGCCTCAATCCCCTGCCTTTTTCTGCTTACAGTTTGTCTTATTTAACAATTAATCATTAACTGTCCCCAAATTCCAAATTCACTATTTAGCAATTAGCCATTAACTGTCCCATAGCTCGTCCTACTTAGAGTTAAAAAAAGGCTGCCGCCTAACGATTTTTTCAATCGTTAGGCGGCAGCTTTAAGGTGAAATACCTTATTTTAAAATATATACTGTTGTATTATGCGTGAACCATCTTTTGAACTCATTAGACCCTGGCTCAAAATAGAGGTCAATTATATTCCCTCTAACTGCACCGCCTGTATCCTCAGCAATAGCATATCCATAACCTTCGACATAAAGTTTTGTACCTAAAGGAATAACATTTGGATCTACTGCTACTGTGCTGTAGCCGTGGAGATCTCTTCTTGCCTTTGTTCCTGTAGCTGTTATGCCAAAGCCTCTATCTCCAGGATTTTTACCTGTACATTCATAACTGGCAGTATAGGATGTGGCTTTCATCTTTAACTTTCTTGTATAAAGCACTTTATTGTCAGTACCGCCTCTTGAAACAGTAATCCATGGAAGTGTACCTACAGATACAATCTTGTCTGTTGGAGATTTTTTGACTGTTTCTGATATAACTGCCCTTGAAACTTCTTTTCCATCCTCATAAACAACCTTAGTCTGTATCTCCTTTTCTCCATCTGTACCATCTTGAATAACCTTTGTCTGTCCTTTTTCCATACTGTTATCAACCTTTTGTACTGTTTTATATGCCAGAGTTTCTGTATTTGTTTCTATCTTCTCTTTTACTCTGACAACTTTAATCTTCATTCCTGCTTTAATTGGCTCACTAATTTCCGGAGTTACTTTGTCTTTTTCATCTAGCATTATGTTTTCAGTTGAAAACATATCCTTAACAGAATCTTCTGCTGTTTCAATTACAAGACTTCTTCCATCAACGGAAACTAAAACAGGAACTGCCCTTTTTATCTTTACTGTCATTCCATCTTTAATAGGTGCTGTAAGCTCAGGAGTAACCTTATCTTTTCCATTAATGTTTATACCTAATGAAGATAGGCATCCCTTTACATCACTTTCGTATGTTGCTATTTCTCTAATATTTCCACTATCGTCAATATTAATTTTCTTTTCCATTGTTGTTGAAGCAATTAGCAGCACAGCAGCAGCTGATACTGCTATTATCACGGCAAATTGGCTGTGAGCTGAACCGGCTAATTTCTGCCGTATTTTTTGCTTTGAAAACATTTTTCTACCTCCTTTTGATTGGATCAACGCAGCTCCTATATCGAGACTTTAGTTGAGCCCTAATTGGTATTGTACTTATAGCTATAATTTTATTTTGGATTCTATTATCTAAAAGGTTGAATCCTAATTGGTATTCTCCTTGAACCACATTCATAATGTGAATAGATTATTTAGAACCCATATTATATTAATCTATATAAATGTATTATTGCCAGTTATTAGTTATTTATTACATACCATTACAAAAGGAGTAAAAATATAAATATTATATCTTATAGATGCGTTTGTTTGTTAGTCCTGTTTTAGCATCTACTTCGTAAACACATAATATTATATCTTATAGGCTATGGTTAACAAAACCCCATATTTTATTATATTTAACTATTCCCATTTATAATTATAATTATGAATAAGTTATGGCTTTATCTCTTTCTGTAAGTCTGCCTAACTAACCATAAGTAAATTTCTTATGGTTTTGTTCCATTTATATCCATGAATTTAATTCTTATTTTACCACACAATAGAAAAAAAGTTAACAAAAGGCCGCAAAAACCTTTATGCTAACTTTTCCTAATATTGTACTTTTTTATTCAATTTTAAACAGTTCACTTGCATTACCAAAAGTAAGTTTTGCTGCCTCGCTATAGGTTATATTTAACACTTCTGACATTTTATTCAGGGTATGAAGTAAATAAGAAGAATCATTTCTTTTCCCTCTATTTGGTTCAGGAGTCATATAAGGGCAATCAGTTTCTACCAAAATCTTATCTTTTGGAAGACTTTTTAATACCTCAATTGCTTTTTTTGCATTTTTAAAAGTTATAACCCCTGTAAATCCTAAGTAGTATCCACATTTTAAAACTTCTTTTGCAAATTCAACGCTTCCGGAATAGCAATGAAGCACTCCTTTAACTCCCTTAAACTCTTTTATAACATTTAAAGTGTCTTCAAAAGCTTCCCTGCTGTGTATTACTACAGGAAGATTAAAGCTTCTTGCAAGATCCATCTGCTCTTTAAAGCTTTTTATCTGGGTTTCCCTGTCATAGCCTTCGTAGTAGTAGTCAAGACCAATTTCTCCCACAGCCTTAGCCTTTTTTTCACTTAAAATATCACCAATTTTATTTTTATTTTGAAGTGCATCCAATGCGAATTCTGGATGCACCCCAAAAGCTCCATAAATAAAATCATATTTTTTACAAAGTTCTAACGTTGTGTACATGGACTTTATGCTGGAGCTGCAGTTTAAAACCCTTTTAACTCCAGCATTTTGAATTTTTTGTATTACTTCTTCCCTGTCCTCATTAAAGGCTTCATCATCATAGTGTGCATGAGAATCAAAAATATTATCCATTATCTAACTACACATCCTGTCTCTAAGTCACCATCTATAGTAGCTGTATAAAGCTTGCTGTCATCATCTGTTGAAGCTGCAAGTATCATTCCAAAAGAGTCCTCTCCTCTAAGCTTTATTGGCTTTAAGTTGGCAACAATTATTACTTTCTTCCCAACCAATTCCTCGGGCTTATAGTATTTTGCAATGCCTGAAACAACTTGCCTTACTTCTCCCCCAAGTTCAACTTTAAGTTTAAGAAGTTTATTTGCGCATTTAACTGGTTCACACTCTAAAACTTTTGCAACTCTTAAATCAATTTTTTCAAAATCATCTATAGTTATTTCTGGTTTAATTGGCTTTATTGGCTTTTTAACTTCCTCTTGAGCTTCCTTCATCTTGTTGAATTCTTCAATCTTCTTATCAATATCAATTCTTGGGAAAAGAAGTTCTCCCCTTTTAACTGAAACTTCATCAAAGGCTTCACCAAAAGCTTTTGTGCTTTCCCAAGTTAGCATTTCGCTCTTAAATCCAAATTGGCTGTTTATCTTAGTTGATGTATCAGGTAAGAAAGAAGAAATAAGGATTGAAACTACTCTTATAGTTTCTGTTAAATTATATAAAATTCCTCTTAATCTTTCTTTTTGATTTTCATCTTTAGCTAAACTCCAAGGACGAGTTTCATCTATATACTTATTTGCCCTTCTAATTAGCCTCCAAATTTCATCCATTGCAGAATTTATTACATAATTATTCATAAACTCTTCTGTCTTAGCTACCGCTTCAGTTGCAGTCTTTTTTAAATCCTCATCAAACTCTCCTTCAAATATTCCCTTTGAAATCTTTCCATCAAAGTATTTTTCAATCATTGTAAGTGTTCTCGATACAAGATTTCCAAGGTCATTTGCAAGGTCTGAGTTGATTTTCTTCATAAAAATTTCATTGTTGTACAGCCCATCTGAGCCAAATGGAATTTCATGGAGAAGATAATATCTTACTGCATCTGCTCCAAAATTATTAACAAGGACTACAGGATCTACAACGTTGCCCTTTGATTTTGACATTTTCCCTCCATCAACCAAAAGCCATCCATGTCCAAATACTTTCTCTGGAAGGGGAAGATCTAATGCCATTAACATAATAGGCCAAATTATTGTATGAAATCTTATTATGTCCTTTCCTACAAGATGGACATCTGCAGGCCAATATTTTTTATAAAGGCTGTCATCCTCGCTTCCATAGCCAAGAGCCGTAATATAGTTTGAAAGGGCATCCACCCAAACATAAACTACATGCTTTTTATCAAAGGTTACAGGTATTCCCCAGTTAAAGGATGTCCTCGATACACAAAGGTCATCAAGTCCCGGCTTTAAGAAGTTATTTATCATCTCATTTTTCCTGCTTTCAGGCTGTATAAAATGAGGATGATCCTCTATATACTTTAAAAGTCTATCTTGATATTTTGAAAGCTTAAAAAAATATGCTTCTTCCTTTGTTTTTTCAACAGGCCTTCCGCAGTCAGGGCATTTCCCATCTATAAGCTGAGTTTCTGTATAGAAGGATTCACAAGGTGTGCAGTACCATCCTTCATAATATCCTTTATAAATGTCCCCTTGATCATGAAGCTTATTAAATATTTTTTGAACAGCTTTTACATGATAGTCATCTGTAGTTCTTATAAATTTATCATAAGAGATGTTCATCATTTTCCAAAGGTCTTTAATTCCTGCCACAATAACATCCACATATTCCTTTGGTGTTACTCCCTTAGCCTCTGCTATTCTTTGAATCTTTTGCCCGTGCTCATCTGTTCCTGTTAAAAACATTACATCATAACCTGTAAGCCTTTTAAATCTTGCAATTGCATCTGCTGCAACAGTAGTATAAGTGTTTCCAATATGAAGCTTATCACTTGGATAGTATATTGGTGTTGTGATGTAAAAAGTTTTCTTTTCTTTTCCCATGTTTTTCCCTCCCTTAGTGCCAGCCACCTGGCAAGTGGCAAGTGCATTTTAATTTTAAAATAAAAATCCCGTCCCTGAATAGAATACATCCAGGGACGGGATACCGTGTTACCACCCTAATTTACCAACTTTTCACAAAATCAGTCTCAACAAGTGACCATCATCACTTTGCATCTTAACGGTTGCTTCCGCAGCAGCTTACTTAATATTCAGCTGTCAAGCTCAAGAGCCATGTTCATATGACCTTTAACCGCCGGTTTTCACCTAATCCGGCTCTCTTTAGGTATTATCTTCATACTACTCTTTCTTTCATCGCTTTT
>DHEX01000047.1 GCA_002400085.1 Clostridiaceae bacterium UBA4839
TTACAATCTGTTCAAGTGCCTGTGTCGGAATATTTTCATCCCTAAATGAAGAGAATCCGTTTTCAGTCATAATGTCTTTAATTTGTTCTTTTACTTCTTTTGACTGAACAGAGAATTTATCTTGAATTTCAGAAATCAGTTTTACATTTACCACTTTATCTACTTTTGTAGCTTTTCGATTTTCAATATATTTTTCTACTTCCTTTTCCTTGTTCTTAGCTTCTTTTGCCTCCTCCTTTTTGCTCTCGTCTACTGTCTTTTCCCCTTTGCTATGCTCTGCCATAATAGCGTCATTAATTGCCTTAATCAAAGCATCGGAATCCATAGGAATATTATCTACAATATCGGCAAAGCGAGACTTAGAATCAATACTGTAGTTATCATCACGGAAAGAAATTCGCCGTGATTCTTCTGCTACCTTGCGCTTAACAATATCCTGTTTAGTGGCAATATTCTTTTTCCCTGTCTTTTCTTTTACAATCTTTCTATCAACATAAGCTACACCTAGAAAATCCAACTTAGTTTTAATTGCATTGAAATACTTCTGACTCATATTAGTGGTCAAGATAGAATAAGATTCTCCTGTTGCCGCATCATCAATCTCTTTATTCTTTACATGACCAATCATGATGAATGAAACTCCAACCTTTTTGAGTTCCCACAACTTATCAAGAATAATTTCACTTACCTTATCCATACCTTTGCCAAAACCACCAAATGCAGCATTAATAGAGTCAACTCTTTTATCTGGATTGGCGCGATTATGCATACGGACAACTTCTGGTTCTGCAATTTCTACAAGCTGATCATATGTATCAAGTCCAATTACCTTCAAATCTTTATAATCAGTAGTCTTATTTTCAATTACATCATCAACAAAATCAGAAAATGTGTCCCAATCTGGAATTTCAGCAGAAACAATTCCATTAATAGCTTTATGGCCATCTTCTTTGCCAATGTCTAGCATAATATAACCATCATCACCAACAAGCTTTTCACAAAATTCCTTAATCGTTGTAGACTTACCAATACCACTTTCGCCAATCAATCCGATATTATAAGCAAGTGGATTAATTTTAATCTCAACTTTTTTACCATATTTTCTACTCAATACACATTTCTCCTTTTATTTTTAATATTTTAACAATACATTAGAACAAAGAACTTTCATCTAAATCTGATTCATCAATTTGTTTGGATTCTAATTTTTTCTCATTTTTAGATTCTTTACTTGCCTTTACAACATCATCAATCTTTTCATCTTTAATTGGTACATAAATATTATCCTCAAACTCACGTTCATTGAAATCTGATTGTAACATTCCGTCAACAAAATTACCAGTTAGTTTAGGCAAAAACAATCTAAATTCTTTAATATTTGAACCAAAAATTGAACCTCTCGGTCTAAAATCATCAACTACTTTAAGTCCAAGTTCAACTTGTTCATGCTGTGCATTAGTCAACATTGATTCATCAAATGGCTTTTCTTCTGCTCCATTAATCATTACAATTTCCCACGGAATATGCATAATTTTTTTATTTTTAATATCAAGATATTTCATCTTGTATTCATATAATTTTTTCTGCTTTTCATTATCCATATCATAAACAGAAGCATTAAAAACAAAATCCATTGGTACAAATTTTAAACCATTATCCTTATCAATATACTGATTAAGATAACCGTTCAAATATCCTTTACCGGAATCTTTCATATCTGCTTTATCAAATGACTCATTGTTATAATAAATATCCATTAGCAAACCAAGTCTATTATGGCGATCATCATCATCTGCAACACCATAAACATTTTCAATACTGAAATGGTTATAGAATTTATCTTTGTATGGATTACGATTAAACTGTCCAGTAACATATACTCGACCTTTATATTTTGGCAACCATTCATGCAAAAACTCAATCATATCATACTGGGTGATAAAATCATTTCTACCACCGTATTCATCACCGAGATTAACAGTAAACTTCTTGTAGTTTGCAACCTGTTTAACAGTTTCTTCATCAAAACGGTCATCCCAAGGAACTTCAATCTTTTCATTGTCCGTTGACATTGTTTTGATAGTATCATTCTGCGAACCAAAGGCTTCAACAAAACCCATATTATGGTCTGATTCTTTAATTCCGAAATTCAAACGTGCGGACTGGCCTCTCTCATTTTTGAAAATCTGATAGAATGGTTGTTTTGCCTTTTCGTTTGGCAAGAACAATTCTCCCATAAAATGAAATGTATTACGATAGCTACTCAATAATCATTACTCCTTTGAATTTTAATATTTATATGTAAACAACTTAATGTTGATTGCAATTTGGACAGGAACTTGGTGTAAACCAATTATATCCTTCAAATTCTTTTCCACAATAGCAACAAACCGTTCTTTGTGGCTTTTCAATCTCAATATAGCCACAATTTTTATTGCTACAAGTATATGTATGAGTCGATAAACAATAATTCAACGTGTCTTTACCACATTTAGGACATTCAAACATCTTTATTATCTTCCTCTTTTTCTTTATTAATTTTCTCTAAATCCTCACAAAATTTAACAACTCCCTTAATCCTTTCTTCTGGTTCTAGCCCTTCATTATTTAATAATTTTACGATTGTTGAAGATAAAAATTTCACTCCTTATGTAAAACGTACTTATTTGTATTTCTTTTACTTATCAATAAACTCCTTCTTTCTCAAAATCAAATCATAATTTCATCTTGTCTAATGTTTTATGCTGTTATTTTAATATTATTTACTTCATAGTTAGTAACAATAATTTCCTTATAAGATTTGCTACTGTCAGATGTACACCCAATCGAATAATGAACATCATTTGGCATAATATAAAATTCCTTAAATTTATCTTCAAAACCACTGTTTAATGTTAAAATAAATTTACCCTTTATATTTCTGCATTGATTAAGCAATTCATTATAATCAAACGATGAAATTCCATTATATTTTCCACTTTTGCAATTATACGGTGGGTCAAGAAAAAACAATGAATTAATATTATCAAATTTTTTAATTAATTTATGATAGTCATCGTTTTCAATATATGTATATTTAAGTCTATCATGTGCTTTTTGTATTTTATTAAAATTCCAAAATCCACTTTGTACAAATACATCTTTGCTTATTGCAAATGGACTATTACATTTACCTTTAGAATTATACCTGACAAGTCCACCAAACGCATTTTGATTAACATAATAAAATCTAAATGCTCTTTCTAATGGAGACAAAGAATTATCAGACATTGTATCCCTATATTGTAAAAATAACTCTCTGCTAATTAAAACATTTTCAAAACGCTTCTTAAATTCTTCTTCTTGTGTTCTAATTACTTCATAAAAATTAATTAAATCCCCATTAACATCATTAATTATTTCTACTTTTGATGGGGTCTTAGCAAAGTATACCCATCCACCACCAAAAAATGGTTCTATGTATGTTTTATGTTCTGGCATAATAGACAATATTGTTTTAACTGAATTACTCTTACCACCCATCCATTTAATGGGGCTTTTAATATATTCTATATTAATCTATCTCCTTTTCTTTCGAATCAAATTATAGTTTTATGTTACGAATTCTTGGTTTAATAATATTATCTATGTAATCCTTACTTGTTTCTGTTGCTATCCATTTTCTATTGTTTTGAATACAAGCTACAATTTCTGAACCACTACCTGCAAACGTTATATAAATCAAATCATCTTTATTAGAACTTGCTTTAACAATACGATTACATATAGATAATGGTTTTTGTGATGGATGATTTACTTTTTCTGGTGAATTATATGTAATATATGAATCACTCCATACATTTGATGGATTTACAAATGATTGTTCTTTGCTTTTTCTTCCTTTTAAGTTATATTCATATCTCTTCCATGAATTTCTTTTCATTACTCTACAATCATCATCTAATCCAATTAGTACATCGCCTAAATTAAAAATAGGATGGTCTGTTAAAGTCAAATACAATAAGTCTTCCTTTTGGCTAGACCAATTATTACGTTCTCTGCCGCCACCCCTCATCCATGTAATTAAGTTTCTAATAATAAATCCTTGCTGCTTAGAGATATATCCTAATGTACAAATATTATCAAACCAATTCCAAATATAAATACTCCCATTTAATTTAAGTATTCTTTTAAATTCAGAAATCCATTGTTTACACCAATCAAAATATTCATCTTCTGATTTCCATTGATTATCCCAATTATTTTTTAATATGTGATAATATGGTGGATCAGCAATAATTAAATCAACACTATTGTCTGGTAATGACCGCATATATACTATGCAATCTTTATTGTAAATTCTATTTAGTTCTAATATTATCCCATCTCCTTTTTATAGTATCAAATTGCTGTTTTATTCTGTTTTAATATTTTATTAAAATGGACAGTTGCTTTGATTTTGTTTAATCAATTCTTCTACTTCATCCTGTGGAACAACTCGTCTTGCAAATACCCTATTATAATTACAAGTACCACTAAGCAAACCAGAAATATCTCTTACGTCATTCATTGAGA
Organism: Clostridiaceae bacterium UBA4839; assembly: GCA_002400085.1. GTDB lineage: Bacteria > Bacillota > Clostridia > Clostridiales > Caloramatoraceae > UBA4839. The sequence continues at coordinate 4,555 of DHEX01000047.1, forward strand.
AAATTTCAAGTTCCAAAAGAACCTTGTCGCTTCTTTCATGATTTTGGCAACATTCTATATTTGCTTTGTCAACTGCATAAAGGCCACCATTACCGCTACCATTATCAGAAGTCTTTGGAACGTTCTCTCCAATCTTCCATACATAACTATTGTCATAATAACTTTTTAATGTACCGTCTTCACATTGTCTAACATACTTGTATCTAACCAATGGGAACTTAACAACATCTTCAATGTTTACTTTTTCATATTTATCAGTGATATTATTAAACTCTCTTAGCTCTCCACGAATTAATCTATACTTTTTATTTTTATATTCAAAATACTTAATCTTTTCATTTAGAATTTCATAAATAAAATCGTCCCAATCATCTATCTGATTGTTTTTAGGAAGTACAAAATAGTCCTTATCAAGATTGAGGCACTTCATTTTGTCAATAATCTTTTCAATACTAAAATCTTCTCCGTCTTTTGGTTCAAGAAGATTATCATAATTTTCTCCGTACATACCACCAATCTGTTCTTTAAGCTGCTCATAATTGTCAATATGGCTATTCAGAATTGTTAGCATAACACGAAGATATTCCGCCTTACTAATCGTATATCCCTTGTTCTGATATTTATTAATACGAAGAGCTGAGACAATAGGATAAGCAGTGTTTGAATTAAACTTTAATATTTTAGATACATTATGCTTTAGAAAATCCTTATGTAATACAAACTTTTCAGTATCAAAATCAAATGCACCCATACAGACAGTAAAATCAAATGTATTAAAAATATCTTCTGCTGTTTGGAAGAATCTAAAATAGATTGCCTGAATTTTAATTTTTCCATACTTGAAAAAAAATCAGTATCACATTTTTTCGATTGAAATGTTTTCTTTACATCAATATGCGAATTGTTAAAAAATGGTGTCAAATTATTAGTTAATATTTCAACCAAACTATC
>DHEX01000020.1 GCA_002400085.1 Clostridiaceae bacterium UBA4839
ATGAAATAAGCAGTAAAAAATATTATAAAACTTATAAAAGCATAGGGGAGTTTTTAGATGAAAATCAATTTGATATGGGAAATAAGAATGGTAAATTCTCCAAAGAAGAAAAACAATTCATAAAAGAAGCTAAAGTTATTGAATCATATTATATTTTAATAGATAAATTTCAGTCTGCCTATGAAAAAATAGACATAAGGAAATTAGCTGAATATAGCATTAAATCCTATAATTTAAGTGGAAAAGCTGCTGAAACGGCAAGAAAACAATATGGAAAATTTGAACACAGGTTTAATGAATTAAAAAATAACGGAGAATATAAAAATTTATTTTTTATAGGAGAAACTTATAAGATGCATTCCTTTTTATTTAAAGATATATTTACGAAAATAATATATGAAATAATGATTATTATGGTTCTTGCTACAGCTTATATAATTAATTATGAATTTGATAATAAAACACACCTTATAGCTTATTCTTCAAAAAGAGGAAGACATTTAATAAAAGACAAGCTGTTTGCAGCAATTGCAGTATCATTAATAGTTACTACCATTATTATGGGAATTACCTTAGGAGTATATTTTATTGTTTTTGATTATTCCAGTCTTTTAAATGTTCCAATTAGCAGCTGTTTTAATTGGGAATACGGAGAGCCATATATGTCATGGTGGAATATGTCCTTTATTAATTATTTGTTTTTTATTATAGTGATTGTTTATTTATGCGAATTGATTTTTACTATGATTGCTTTTGTTATATCAAAGTCCGTAAAAAACAGTTATGTGGTATTTTTTATATTTGCAATAATACTTGGAATAGGAATAATGCTGCCATCATATATGCCAAGCAGTTCAAGATTGATTTTTGCATCAACTTTTACACCATTTACATTGATTTTTAATCCAAGTTTAAGATTTATGGAAAGCGGACCCCTTACAACATTTAAGTATTATGAAGTTATTACAATAGGTGCATGGTCAGCAGCATTAGTAGTATTAAGCACCATATGTATTAAGAAATTTAAGACTCAAAATATTGACTAAGGAGAGCTAAAATGAAAGTGATTTTTAATGAGATAAAAAAGATATTTAATTTAAAGATGGTTGCTATTTTACTTTTAGGGAGTTTAATAATATATGAGTTATTTATTAGTTTTTATATAGATTATTTTCCAAATGGCAGACCAGCACTTGATTCATATAATATTGGGTGCAATATGATAAAAAAATATGGGAACAACATGGATGAAAAGGAGTTTACTGATTTCAAACAAATTTATAATGAAAAAGTTGAAGAAGCAAATAAGTATTTAAGTTCAAGGGAAGATTGCAAAAAAGCTAATATAAGAACATATGAAGATTTTAAGAACACCATGGATTCTTCAGACAAAAATTCATGTGAGATACATAATGAAATGATGAATGAAGATATTTTTTGGGAGCTTCAGGAAATGAAAAGAATAACAGATTGTTATGAATGTAGGGATGAAATAGTTAAAAAAAGTTATAGTAATAAAGATTATAAGGAAAAAGTTGAGGCTATAGTTAACGGCGAGGGATTAACAGATATTTTACCTGAAATAATACAGGATGATTACAATGACGCAATAGGACATGTTGCAATATTAATATTAGTAAGCATAGTGTTTATGTTATTACCTTTATTTTTAAGAGATAATAAAAACAAGGTAAATTATATTCAATATACATCTAAACGGGGAAGAAATATTTTTAAAGATAAGGTTGCTGCAGGCTTAATATCAGCTTTTATAATAGCAACCGTACAGCTTTCTGCATTTTTTATATTATATTCAAAAAATAATGTATCAATGTTTTTTAACAGCAATATAAATTCTTTTCTTAATCGTCATTTATACTGGTATGATATGACTTTTATACAATATATAATTATGACAGTAGTAGGTATATATGTTTTAAGTTTTGCGGTTACATTAATAGCTGCATTTGTATCAAGTAAAGCATCAAATTATATGACAGCTATAGGAATATCAGTACCAATTTTATTTGCCATAGGCTGGCTATCTGATAGTTTGCTTATAAACCAATTGGAAGTTATATATATTCCAAAGATGCTTGCACCAATAGGTTATATAGTATTAATTACTATCTCTATAGTATTAATAGCTATGGGCTGGAGAAAAGAGAAGGGGACAGATATTTTATAATGTCCTATACCATTTATTTTGCTACTTGCCACTTGGCTGGCACTACAGAGGCTGGTATAATTATTACATAAATTATAGGAAATTAATTGGGGTGTTGATTATGAAAAACTATGGGTTAGTTTTAGGTGGGGGCGGAGCAAAAGGTGGATATGAGATTGGAGTATGGAAAGCCTTAAAAGAACTTAATGTTGGTTTAAAAGCAGTAGTTGGAGCATCGGTTGGAGCACTTAATGGGGCACTGATTGTACAGGATGATTATGATGCTGCATATGATTTATGGACAGATCTTACTATGGAAAAAGTAATAAAAGTTGAAAAAGAAATTGAAGAAGGAAAAGGGAAAATTCTCTCAAAAGGAATATTTGATACAGCTTATAATGCTCTTAAAGAAGGAGGGCTTGATGTAACACCACTTAAAGAAATTATGGATGAAGTATTAGATGAAGATAAAGTAAGAAATTCAAAAGTGGATTTTGGTCTTGTAACTTTTTCAGTAACAGATTTTAAACCAGTTAGAGTATTTAAAAAGGATATACCTTATGGAAAATTGAAGGACTATTTACTTGCAAGTTCATGTTTTCCCGCTTTTAAAAGGCAGGAAATTGAAGATAAGAAATTTATTGACGGAGGAATGTGGGATAATATACCTGCTTCCCTTATGATAGAAAAAGGGATTAAGGATATGATAATTGTTGATGTATCAGGACCAGGATTGAATAGAAAAATTAATGAAAAGGATTTAAATATTATTCATGTAAAAAACTCTGAAGATTTAGGTGGAACACTAGACTTTAATGGAGATAGGGCAAAAAGAAATATTGAAATTGGTTATCTTGATACGTTAAAATCATTTGGTAAATTAAAAGGATCAAGTTATTATTTAATTTCTTCAGCTGAAGATAAAGAAATGTCCATAAAAGATGTAAGCAATGATGATTTGAAAAAACTTTATTATTTTCTTGGAATTGAAATGAAAAATAAAGTATCAGCCCAAAATAAGCTGATTATTACAAGAATATTAAACACATTGAAAAAGTACGCAGGTGGAAGCTTAAAAGTAGAAGATATTTACATTGCTATGATGGAAATTACAGCAGAGCAGCTTCAAATTGAGAGAGGAAATAAGTATAAAAAAGAGGAACTTCTTGATGAAATAATTGGCAGATATGAAGAAATAAAAGGCAGCAAGGATTTCTCTGAATATATAAGCAATCTTTCAAGCCTGCTTTCAAGTAAAAGTATGGTTGATTTTAATAGGGAGCTAAAGAACAATATAATTGACGGGAAATTTTTAATAGCATATAATGCAGACGTGAGAGAAGAGAATGAGGGAAACAAAAGATTTAGAAGGCTTTTAGCTATGACTTTCCCTAAAATTACAATTTCAAATCTTTTTATATCAATTATATTAGAAAGAAGAAATTTTAATTAAAAGAGAGGCTGGATATGAGTATTGAAAGACTTGATAAAGTATTGTCCAATATGGGATATGGTACAAGAAAAGAAGTTAAGGCTTTAGTTAAAAATGGAAGGGTAACTTTAAATGGAAGTG
>DHEX01000122.1 GCA_002400085.1 Clostridiaceae bacterium UBA4839
GCATTACGCTCGAACCATTAATTATTTAACTTATATAGCTGTAGTTTGAAATTTTGGCTTAATATTGCTCATAATGAATCCGCTTTTAGGTAATGTGGGCATTTTTGATAAACTATAACTTAAATCCTGAGCAGGAACTTCATACTCCATATTGTTCACAAGAAAATTTAGACTTACCTTCATAATTTCCACGGTAATATCTTCACCGGGGCAGCGGTGTCCTTTGGCAGCATCGCCTCCACCTTGGGGAATAAGATCAAATAAGTTGCTTTTTCGTTCCTTAAAACGTTCTGGCCTGAATTCATAAGGGTTTTCCCATATTTGAGAATCATGATTAGTACCATAAACATCAAGCAGTACGAGCATTCCTTCCTTAAACTTACATTGGTTCCATACAAAATCTTTTCTTACTCTTGCACCTAAATAAGGTACAAATGGATAGTAGCGCCTAACTTCTTGTACAAACATATCAAGTTCATCGCTGTCCCCTGATAGCATTTTTTCTTTACATTTTGGATGCTCATTTAGTGCTAAAGCTGTAAATGTAATAAAAAATGAAACAGCAATAATAGGTCGTATTACATTAATGAGTTCCACAGCAGCCGTTTGAGTATCCAGCTGTCTGCCATCTATCTCCCTGTGAAATGCCATAGCATAAAGCGCCGAGTCCTCCTCTACTTTTAGCTTACCATCACGAACATCCTTTATAACATCGCTTATCCATTCTTCAACCCTTTTTCTGGCTTTTCTCCCTTTAAAGTGTCGCGGTCCAACTGCCCCAAAAGCATCAACCATTGCACTAAAGTCCTCTGCCCAATCTTTTACTTCAAATTCTGACAAAGGGACTCCGGCAAATTGGCATGCTGCCCGACATAAAATATTCCTTGCTTCATTAAAAAGTATGATCTCCTTAGCGCTTTCCCATTTACTGATAGAAGCTTGCCATCCTTCCATTACAAGTTCTGAAAGACGTTTTTGATGAGCTGGAGTCATAAGTGACATAAAAAGAAGCTTCCGATTAGCATGTGCCTCACCATCCATAGTATGAATTGCATTTATTCCAAACAGTGTTTTTTGCACCCATTTAGGTATGGCACCATTTCGCTTAAAATACTGCTCATCATAAAATATCTTTGCTGCTTCTTCTCCGCTTATGCAAATTACCTTTTGTCCAAGCAAACAGGTCTCAAATAAATTAGACTGATACTTATCAACCCTTTTTTTAATAAATATATATCCATCCTGGGACAAAGATAGTGTGTTATCTATACCCTTATCATGGGGAATTGCTGCAGTTATTGCCATAATATCCTCTCCTTCCTATGAATCAAACACTATAATATTTATTTATTATTTTATTTTTCCCAGCTGTGCTATAGAATTATTCATAGTATGAATAAGTGAAAGATTCCTTATCCGTTGTGGTTATAAACAGACCAGTTCTTCAAAAAAAGTAATTAGCAGTTAGCACCAGCAGCTTAGTTATATGTGGTATAATATTCCTAAGTATCAGGTTAAATAAGAAAAATGTATCCTAAACCCAATTATAAAAAATGCGCCGCATTATTTTACTTTTAAAATTATAAATATGAATTAGGGGGGATTATTTATGCCATTTAATGTATGCGATAAAAATGGAAATCACATAGGGTTTATAGCAGCTCAATACCCAGAATATTTTAATGTGTTCATGGTTGCAGTAACTGAACAAAAAATCGATGATGATCAAGTGGATATAAATGCTATAAAGAATAAATTAGCTGAAATATATGGATGCAAAAACATGATTGGTAAAATTAATGATGAAAAGCTTCAAAGGGCAATTACAATGCTACTTGAGGGAAATTATTCATACTATAAAAATTTAAGCAGTACTGATTTTCTGAAATTTCTATCACTTAAGAGTTTGCGGGACATTGAGAAATTTATAAAATACGATAAAGAAAATATCAGCGGGTATGTACTTGTAGATATAGATAAATTACATTTTAAAAATGGCACAGCAGTCATGGATGAAACCATAGATTATATTTCTGATACCAAACCAGATAAAGATGCTCCTATATATGCAAAAATAATAGATTATCCTATAATTACAACAAATATAATGGGGATAGGCGAAGGATTAATTTTGGGAGCGGATTTTTCGGATTTCGGGGGCAGAAATCATACACATTGTACTTCTTTAAATTTACTGTCAGGAAATTTCACAACAAAAACAGAGCTGCCAGCGATTATATATGCTAAAAAAGATATGACTGTTAATTTATATATGAATAATAACAAAATAAGGAAGGTATTTTGTGATGGCATTATATATGAGTTTTAGTGTTTTTCAAAGGACTCCCCTCCTCTGAAGTATAGAAGCAAAAAAAATTGCGGAAGTTTTAATAATAACCTTACCCGCCAATGGTATAATCTTTCTATGTTAATTTGAGGTTTATCATACATAAATTTTACACCTTTTCCCGAGCCTTTTGGGCCCGGGAATCGTATTTTTTGCATAAAAAAAGTGGACCATCGCACTTACTATTTAGTGCAACAGCCACTACATTTTACACCAGTTCTTCAAGACCTTTTTTACAATTATTTTTCTTCACTTTAACCTTTTTAGAATCTCTCATTCTCTTGGTCTTTTCTTTTTTTGCCATAAATTCTGCTTCCTTTTTTAGCTTAATATAATTTTTATATCTATCTTCAGATATTATTCCATCCTGAATGGCTTTTTTCACCGCACAGCCTGGCTCAGCATTATGAGTACAATTTTTAAATTTACAATTAAGGGCTAACTCCTCTATATCCTTAAATGAATTTTCTACTCCTTCACTTATATCCATAATATGAAGTTCCCTCATTCCGGGAGTGTCAATGACAACTCCTCCGTTTGGAATTAGTATAAGCTCCCTATAAGTTGTTGTATGCTTTCCTTTTTCATCGCCTTGCCTCACTTCTCCCACTTTAAGCCTTTCATCTCCAAGAAGTTTATTTATAAGAGTAGACTTTCCCACACCAGAGGAACCAATGAAAGCTGCTGTTTTCCCCTTTGTAATATATTGCTTTAACTTATCTATCCCCTCATTGGTTAGACTGCTTACTGCCAAAACATCTACACCAATAGCTATGTCTAAAACTTCTGAGAGCTTTTCCTCAACATCCTCACATAAATCTGCCTTAGTAAGGACTACCACTGGCTTTGCTCCACTTTCCCATGCAGTGCTTATATATCTTTCAAGTCTTCTCAAATTGAAATTGCTATTAAGAGACATGGTAATAAATGCAATATCAATATTCACAGCTATTATTTGCTCATCATTTTTAACCCCAGCAACTTTTCTTGAAAATTTACTATATCTTTTCAATATCCCATGAATTATTGCATCTCCTTGTAAATCTTCATCCCTATCCACAGCTACCCAGTCTCCCACTGCAGGATAATCTTCTCTGCTGCAAGCATCGTACATTATTTTACCTGATACTTTAGCATTTATAATCCCACTTTCTGTAACTACCCTATAGCAGTTTTTCTGCTCACAAACCACTCTTCCTAAATATTTATCTTTATATAAACTTTCAAATTCCCTTGCCGTACTATCTTTTAATCCTAATTCTTTTAAATTAAATTTACTCAATTCCATTCCTCCATATTAAAATATAGATCGCTTATTTTAAAAATAAAAATATATAATGAAAACGACCTATGAAATTAGTCCAGTTTAAGTATTGAAAATTTTTAATTTTAAACCAGACAAATTATTGTGTAATTTTGGGCATAAAAATACCTTGAAGTTTCTTTTTAGCCACTCCAAGGTTTATACACATCATTAATATGAAGAAAACATTAAATTCATCTATAATACATAAATATTGTCCTATTATGAATAATTAAATCCGCTATCATACAATAATTTAACTTATATATATAGGTTTATATCACCATATTGTCTAACATTTAAAATTTATAAAATATTAGTTCCCTCGGAGCAGCCCGTATTAAAATATTTTATTATAAATAATTCTTTTATCTTTATCATAATACACCACTCCTTTCAAAAGTTATAAAAATAAGGTAATTTCATTATACCATCAATATAGCGTAAAAACAATACACTCTAAGCATAGAGATTTAGCGCCAAATTCTAATTTTTCTCCTGCTCATTATTTGATATGCCTTTTAACTTTATAATTTATAGTAAATGTAAATTTTCCTAAGTATTTCTTTAACCATTAAAGATGTATAACAATTATTTATTTTCTTATCGTTTTCCTTTTAATCTTTCATATCCTTCGTTACACAAGTTTCCCATATCTTGGCACAAAGTAATTATTTTATCTAGCGGATTATGCTCAGGGTCAAGTTCTTCTTTATAATTTTTACTTGACTCCCCATAAATGCCGAACATTTTTGCTTTATCTAATATTTGATGTAAGATGTTTATATCTTCATTATCTAATGAATTGTTCGTCCTACTTACTTCTCCTAATGTCATAAAATAATTACTTATCAAAGCAAATTTACCTTTTGAATAAACCTTTTTAATTCGAGCATCTGATTCAGATAGTTGTGAAATCATTTGTTCTACAGATACAAATCTATCAATATTTTTAGCTATGCTTTGTTTCATATATTGACTATTTATTTCATTTTCTTTTCCCGCCTCAAATATTTCATCATTTAAATCTTTAAATATAAAAGATAAACTGTTGCAATAATTATAGAAAGCAAGCTGATTTGCGTTTTTATAATTCTTTTTAGTAGTATATAAATTATAACCTAAAACGGTACTTAATATAATTAAAATTAATATTAAACTCGTAGTTTTTTTCATTTTAATAATCTACCCCCTCCTCAATATTTTCTATTAATAATAATGATATCATTACAATAATCATTATATTACATATTTAAGAGATTGCATACAAAACTACAAGTTATTTACAATAAATGCTTTAATATCTTCAACATCATATGTTATAATATGTAAGTGGAGGGAGGTAAATATGTGAAAATTAACCGATATACTTTTTGGTTACGTAGTTTAGCTATCTCATTATTTTCTTGCATATCTCTTAATTTCGCTTACTATTATGAATTTTTTGACCTACCTAATAATTATTTTAAAGATGTTGATAATACGGTTGCGTATCTTGGGGGCGGAATATTGGCAAGTATCCTATTAGCTTTAATTTACATATTTTTACACATTATTTTTTTAATATTTTGCAAAACACGTTTAAAACATATAGATATATTTATACTTGATTTTTTAATTAACACTAAAGATAAACTATTTTTAAATTTAATTAGAATATTGGGATATGGAGTTGCTTTATTTATCACAATTATTTATATTAATGATCTTTGTATTTGCAAAAAATTTTATATCTGGGGTTTTATATTTTTTTTATTGACTTTAATAGTCAGTATCATTTTTATTGATTGGAATGTATCAATTATAAGGGGGAAGAGTAATTAATCAGAATATTTCTATAAAAAGTGAAAATTTTTATAGAAAATACGTCCTTTGGCATTATTGAAACTATAAATTATAACTAGATACATATGTAAATAATAAAATAGAGATGCATAAATATAGATAGTGAAATGAGTTGATGGAAAGTGAAAAAGCCACTATTAGTTGCATTAATTTCTATTTTGGTTTTAGGAGTCATACTTATATTTAACTTGCCAAAAACATCTGATAAGCCAAGCACTATTAAGGGCGCATATAAAAGTGATATAGATCCATTTATTACGATGTCATTTAATGAGTCAAACAACTGTAAGTTTTATTTTTATTATATAGATGATAATGGTAGCCAAAAACTGGATGGAGGAGAATACTATTATAAGGATAATAATGTTTTTGTAATAAACAGTGGCAAGCTCATTAATCGAGAAATTAATTATAATTATAAAAATAATAGCTTTACAATCACTATTGATGGTGTAAAACATATATTTAAAAAGGCAAGTAATAGTCCAATTATAATATTGACTCCGTAATCGAGTATGATTCATCTAATATGTGAGGGACAGTTAAGCGCTATTCTGCTTTGAAATTTTAATATTTCAAACGTTCATCCCGTTATTTTGAACTTTATGAAAATATTATATATAATATCAATTATAGGGGGTGATATATTATGGAAAAAGTGTGGAATAAAAAAGCTGTTGCTTTTTTATCTGTGGTTACAGCAGTAATAATAATATTTACTTTTTATTTGGGCAACAGAGGTTCAAATATAAATGATGATAAACTTTTAAAATACTTATCTAAAAACAGCTCTCAAATTGATGAAGATAATTTTAATGAATCAAACTTCGAACTTTTAAATTCAGATTTAAATAAAAATGTTGTATTTCTTTCAGGATATGAATACAGTTTAGATGATAATGATAAAATAGATCTTCAACTATTAAAATACCTCAATAAAAACGCTGAAGTAAGGTTCTATTTAAGCGATATACAGTTTAGTGCTTCTGAAATTATAAATAAATATCTCGATACTGGAGATGAATCCCTAATAAAAAAACTTTATTCCGTAGATAGTTACAACCTTGGGCCATATAATAAATGGACAAGTCTTTATGAATACAATAAAACCTTAGATGAGGATAGGAAAATAAAAGTATGCGGTATTGGAGTTGAAGGTAGTGACGAGAATGATTTTATATACTTAAACATGCTTATAGATGAAGGCGAAAAACCATCTAAGGCAATAGAACAAACAATTAATGATATAAAAAACTATGCAAGTATTGGAAATGATATAAATAGTTATAGGGAATTTATTAAGAAAATAAATAATAATATTTTGGCAAACACTGAAGATTATAAACAATGTCTTGGTAAAAACTATGAAAATTTTAAATATGTAATAGATGAGAAAATGGAACTTATAAAAGAACCTATTGAAACATTCAAAGATGATGATGTTAATAAACTATGTGAAAATACATTATATAAAAATTTCAATAAACTATACGCAAAATTAGGCGGTAAATACTATGGAAGTTTTAACATTTTATCAGCAAGCCAAAAACATATAGTATCAGGTTCAAATGATTGCAAATATTTTGGTGAATTATTAGCAAGTTCAGATTCCCCAGTATATAAAAAAGTATTATCTATTGAATTTTTATATAAAAACTGCCAAATTCCTACTGCATATGGGCCCAATGTCGCATGCAGTGATATTATCGCTATAGACAGTAAAATAGACAGCTTTGATATAATTGATAAAGCTGCGAAATCAGACGTTACACTATTTAGGTTAAATGGTTTTAATTCTCCATTTAGAAAAACTACATACCTTATTCCTTATGCTGCTGGAGGTGTGACATTAGATTATTTTCAGTATTCAATACTTATAAAAAATGCAAAACCAAAACTGCCTGAAAAACTTACAAACCTTAAGGATGAAGACGAAAGAGATATTATAAAATACTTAAATAATAATAAATATAATATTGATATAGGGGATAATGATGATTTAAGCTCATTTAAAGTTCTTGATAATGACATAAGAAACTATGAAATATTTTTTACAGGTGAGTCTCATGCTACTGCTTATAATGCAGATGCCATGTTAAAATTCCTTAAATATCTAAATAAAAATGCTGGAGTTAATTATTATCTATTGGAAGAATCTTATAGTCAAGGAGTTTTAATAAATAAATATTTAAAAACAGGAGATGAAAGCCTTTTAAGAAAGGTTTATGCTGAACTTGTTGGAACATTTGCCTATGATCAAAACTATTTTGATACCTTTGTTAAACTTTATAACTATAACAAAACTCTCCCTGAGGATAAAAAAATTACTGTAATAGGAATTGACATAGAATTTCAGCCAAATACCACTTGGAACTGTTTAAAATATTTAATAAATGGTAAGGATGTTCCATCAGAAATTACTGGGGCTGTAAATATTATTAAAAATAAAGATAGATCGCATAATTATGCTGAAGATAGAAAACTTGCTCAAACAATCTATGATGATATTCAAAAAAAGAGGGATATATATAAAAATTTTTTAGGTAAGGATTTTTTTGATTTTGAAATGACAATTAGAAATTTAATTGACACAAAGTCAGATAGTTATAGTAGAAGAGAAGACACCATATATAAAAATTTTAATCTTGTATATTCCCATTATCCAAAGGGAAAATATTATGGCCAGTTTGGAGCGGAGCATACTTATCTTAAAAAAATAAATAGCCAATATATACCTAATGAAAACTTTGCAGCAAGATTAAATGGAAAAGAATCACCCTTTAAAGGAAAAGTCCTTTCTATTCCTTATGTATATTTCAACTGCAAATATAAGAATAGCGATAATGGTGGAAGCAACTTCATTACAAATAGTTTAAATGATGCTCTTATTTTTTATGATACTTCAAACTCAATAGCTACATTATATAAGCTTGACAGTAAAGATTCACCTTTTAGTAGATATCTATATTCAATAAAAAATCCCTTAGGCGGAGTTACCACAGATTACTTCCAATACGTCCTTACAATAAAAGATTCCCCTGCCTCTGAGGTATATAAATAAGTAATTTTTGTAGCAGCAAACAGTAAATTTGGGGGACAGTTAAGAACCTTTCTTTTAAGTTGATAAATTGCATTAAATTCGTTGATCTAAATTGAGTAAATTGATAAATTGAGGGACGGTTAAGGGTAAATCATGTTGAATTTTATAAGTTCTGGTAAATCATGGGGACAGTTAAGCTCTTTTCTTCGTAGTGGACTTTTACCACCAAGTTGCTGCCCATGCTGGGCACACTAAATAAAGGGAGGATAATTTTTCCTCCCCTTTAACTTCGTATTTAATTAATCAGTAAATCGCTCTGCGATTGGAAAAGTTTAATGAACATTTATGCCAAATCTAATTTAATCTTCATATCATTTTGGGATGTTATTTATTAGAAGTATGGCGCTTGATTATTTTAAATTCCATAGGGGCTAATTTTAGGCTGCTGCCAAGCACAATCTTTTCTCCTGATATAAGATCCACAGCCTCTCCTGTACAGCCTATATTGATTTCTGCCTCTTTATCACTGTTGTTTATAGCTACTATTGCAGATTCTGACTGATTATACCTTTCAAAAACAATTATATTACCCTTAAGGTATAAGTTCCTGTAACTTCCATATACAAGTACTTTGTTTTCCTTCCTTATGGAAACCATTTTTTTATAAAACTTTAGCATATCTTTATTTTGCTTTTCTTCATCCCATATCATGCAGCCTCTGCATTCTGGATCATTCCCACCTGTCATTCCTACCTCATCGCCATAATAAATATATGGAACCCCAATATACGTAAATTGAAAAGCTACAGCTAATTTCATTCTTTTAATATCCCCACCGCATTCCGTCAAGAAACGCTTAGTATCATGGCTTCCTACGAGATTCCACATTTGTCTTACAATGCTGTCCATATATATGGTCATATTCTGGGTAAGAATATTGTTAAATTCAACAGCATCTATTGTTCTTTTAGCAAAGAAGTCAATTACAGCACCCTCAAAAGGATAATTCATTATACTGTCCATTTCGTCTCCGCTTAGGAAGGATGAGGATTCATGATGTATTTCCCCAACGATTATGGCATCTTTATTTGCCTTTTTTATTCTTTCTCTGAATGCTTTCCAAAAATGATGATCCACTTCATCAGCAACATCCAGCCTCCAGCCATCTATTCCAACTTCTTTAACCCAGTATTCTCCTACTCTCAAAAGGTATTCTTTGACCTCAGGGTTGCTGGTATTCAACTTAGGCATATTTGCCACATCATTAGCAAAAGTATAATAATTTATCTTATCTGTACTTACAGGATATTCATACGGAAAATACCAGTCCTTATACTGAGATTTTTCTTGGTTTTTCAATAAATCCTTGAAAGCAAAAAAATCGCTGCCCGAATGATTGAATACAGCATCAAACAAAACCCTTATTCCCCTTTTATGGCATTCTGCTGTAAGCTCTTTAGCTGTTTCTATTGTGCCAAACTGGGGATCTATATCAAAATAATCTGTAGTATTATATTTGTGGTTTGATGCAGATTTAAATACAGGAGTTAGGTATATAAGGTTAATACCGAGGTCCTTAAGATAGTCCAATTTTTCAATAATTCCCTTAATATCTCCTCCAAACATGGAACTTCTATCTACTTCACAGCCCCATGCCTTTGTATTTTCAGGATCATTTCTCTTATCTCCATTATAGAAACGGTCAGGAAAAATCTGATATACTATTGATTCCTGAAGCCATTTTGATTCATCATAGACATCAGCCTTGCCAATATATGCATATTGAAATGCATTATCTTCTTTTCTTTTAAGCTCCTGTTCCCTTACACCTCTTTCATCAAAGTATACCTTATTTCCTTTCATATCAATCAGTTCAAAGTAGTATCTGTACCTGTTTTTTTCTATCTGTAAATCTGATTCATAATAATCAAATAGCTCATCTTGAGCCATAAGTTTCATATCCTTCACATTAAATTGATTATCCCAGTTATATCTGCATTTATAATAAACCCTGCAGCATGACAAATCACCCTTCCCAGCTCTTAAACGAACTGTAAGAGTATCATCGTTTTTTGCATAAGCATAAGGTACATTTGGTGTATGATATATAGCATATTTATTCATAAGCTTGCCCCCTGTTTTTTATTTTAGTCTAAATTTCTATTAATATTATATCAAAACTTATAAGAAGTACAAGTTTTAGATATATCAGCCACTAAAAAATGGGACTACCGCCCTAACGATTTATTCAATCGTTAGGTAGTAGCCCCATTTAATGCAAATACCCAAAACTCTTTTTAACTTCATATTTAATTAATTAATCAGTAAAGTGCTTTGCAATAGAAAAATATAGTGAGCATTTATACCAAATCTAATTTAATCTTCATATCCCTTAGGGTGATTTTTGTGCCATTTCCATGCTGTTTCGATGACCTTTTCTACATCCGTAAACTGCGGCTGCCATTTAAGCTCTTTTTTAATTTTGTCAGAACTTGCAATAAGCACTGCTGGATCTCCTGCACGCCTTCCTACTACTTCCTTTTTAATATTTATTCCTGTAACCTTTTCAGCAGCCTCAATTATTTCTTTTACTGTAAAACCATTTCCGTTTCCAAGGTTATATACATTTGAGTCGCTGCCCTCATACAAACTTTGAAGAGCAAGAGCATGAGCCATGGCAAGATCGTTTACATGTATATAGTCTCTTACACAGGTTCCATCTTTAGTTGGATAATCATCGCCAAATATTTTTATACTATCTCTGAGTTTTAAACAAGTTTGAAGTATTATAGGAATTAAATGGCTTTCGGGATTATGGTCTTCTCCTATGTCCCCTAATGTATCTGCGCCGCAAGCATTAAAATATCTTAAAGCAATATATTTAAGTCCATAGGATTTTGAGTAGTCCTCCATAGCTCCTTCCATAACAAGCTTTGTTTTTCCATATACATTGGTAGGACACTTTGATATTTCCTCTGTTATTGGAACTTTTTCAGGCTCCCCATAAACTGCTGCAGTAGATGAAAATACAAGTTTTTTAACATCTGCTTTAAGCATAGTTTCAAGAAGGTTTAATGTACCACAGATATTATTTTTATAATACTTTTTAGGATCTACCATTGATTCACCAACAAGACTAAATGCTGCAAAATGAACAACTGCATCTATTTCATATCTTTTTAATGTATCCTCTAAAAGTTCACTGTCAAAAATATCTCCCTTAACAAATTTAATATTTTTTACTGCCTGCTTGTGACCTGTTGAAAGATTATCGTAAACCACCACATTGTTCCCAAGTTTATCAAGAACTCTGGCAGTATGAGAACCTATATATCCAGCACCACCTGTAACTAATACATTCATAATTTTTACCTCCATAACTTTAAATATGCTACTTTACACTACCACTTTTTATAAACTACTTTGCGCTTTAGTTTAAGATTTTAACCCCATCACCTATAACGCTTACATAGAACTCAGGGGAAAGCCCTGTTTTTTCTTTATAGTTTTTATAAACTTTTTCCTTAAACTCATTTATTTTATCATTTTTAACCAGTGCAATGGCACATCCTCCAAAGCCTGCTCCTGTCATTCTTGCACCAATGCAGCCATCACATTTTAAAGCTTCTCCTACTATAGTATCAAGTTCAAAGCCGGTAACCTCATAGTCATTTTTAAGGGATTCATGGGATTTTATCATCAATTGCCCAAATTCCTTTAAATCATTCTTTTTAAGTACCTCAACTGCCTTTAAGGTCCTTTCATTTTCAGTTATGGCATGTCTTGCACGTCTTTTTATTACATCGTCCTCAATATACTCTATATCCTTAATTTCAGCTTCGCAAAGGCTATTTACATTTTTATGTTTTCTTATTATTTCTATAGCCTTTTCACATTCTCCTCTTCTTTCATTGTACTTTGAATCTGCAAGCTCTCTTTTTTTATTTGTATTCATTATAATTAAACTTAAATCCTTTAAATTAAAAGGAACATACTCATATTTAAGGTTGTTGCAGTCAAGAAGAATAGCCATATCTTTTTTCCCTGCTGCTACTGAAAATTGATCCATTATGCCGCAGTTAACCTTTATAAACTCGTTTTCAACCTTTTGGCACATCTTCGCAAGTTCTACTCTGTCAATATTATCCTTGCCATCATACATCATCATGTAGCCTGTTAAAACTTCAATAGCTGCGGAAGATGAAAGCCCTGCTCCATCAGGAAGATCTCCTTTAAATAATATATCGCAGCCTTTTATCTTATATCCTTTTTCAATAACAGCCTTTATTACACCCTTTGGATAATTTCCCCATCCATCCTTTTCTTTATAAGCTATTTCTTCATTTAAATTAACTTTTACCTCTCCCTCTGCATTTTTAGACTTTAAGGTAATAATGTTTTTGTTGTTAAATCTTAAGGCTCCATAAATTCCAAGGCTTAATGCCCCGGGAAAAACATAACCCCCATTATAGTCAGTATGTTCACCAATAAGGTTTACTCTCCCTGGTGAAAAAAAGCATAGTATTTCTCCACCCTTTCCATACTCTTCTTCAAAAAGCTTTACAAGTTCCTCTTTTTTCATTAAAACTCCTCCCTTATTTTTGTGATTATCAAATATCAACCTATGCTCTATTTTTTGCTTTTTTCATAAACTATTTTAGGCTACCCATTTATACTTAGTCTCAAAACGCACAACCAATAAATCACTGATGTCATAAGGAAAATGCTTTGAGCTCGTAAATTCTTTTAGTATGCCAACTTGCCATTTATCCTATATTTTTGGTTATCTTAGCTAGACAACAATGATAGCTATACATACCTTAATTACTTTATTTCCTGCTTTTTGAGAAACTTTTCATGAGCGTCCCTTAACTCCTGTGCAGTTTCTTCTACAGTAAGAGGGTTGCAGGCTGCCCAAGCTCCCATTTCAGATGAAGCATAATATTTTATTCTATTTGCTGCTCTAAGCGGTGGGTAAAACTCAATATGAAAATGGAAATAGTCTTTAGCATCCTTGTATTCCTCTGAATTAACAGGTGTCTGATGAATACACATCATATAAGGAAACTTTTTATCAAACAAGGAATCAAAGGTTCCTGTAACCTCTTTTAATATTTTTGCAAGATTGAGCTTTTCATTATCATCAAATTCTGTGAAATTTCCCCTATGATTTTTGCTTACAATAAAAACCCCATAAGGATAATCAGTAAAATATGGAAGATAAGCTATGAAACTGTCATTTTCACATATAACTCTTTTTTCAAAATCCTTTTCAAGCTTGTTCATTTCGCAAATCATGCATTTTCCATTCTTTTCACAGTATTCCTTAGTGCTGTCAAGCTCAACTTTTAATTTAAGAGGAACAAAGGGATAAGCATAAAGCTGTCCATGAGGATGAGGCATGGTTACTCCAACTGCTTCTCCTCTATTTTCAAATTCAAAGATATATTTAATATTTTTATCCTTTGAAAGCTCCCTAAATCTTTCAGTCCATAATTCAACAAGCTTATAAATGTGATCTACTGGAAGCTCAGGAAGAGTTTTATTATGCTCTGGTGAATAAAGAATTACTTCACATTTACCATAGTTTTTTTGAACCTTGTAAAGATCATTCCCCTCAATTCCAGGCTCATCTGCATCAAGCCTTAATGCTGGAAAGTCGTTATCATATTCATAAACCTCATAGTTTTCCGGCACCTTTTTCCCCGGACCCGGGCAAAATGGGCACCAATCCTTTGGCAAATTGGGTCTTCCCTGCCTGTTTGCTGCTACCATTGTCCATGTCTTTAAAAGCGGATTCCATCTTAATTCTGATGACATATTATTACCTCCTTGTATAGAAAGCCTTTTCTATTTTTATATAATTTAGTGTAAATTAAAAATTCCTACTTAGGCTTAGCAAATCGCATATAAGTCCATCATTTAACTAAGGCACAGCTTTCCCTTTTAATAAGTAAAGTGTCCACAAAAACTTTCTGTGGCTTTTTGTTTTCATTTTTAATTGTTTTAACTATAAGCTCTGCAGCTTTTTTCCCTAAAGTTTTCATATTTTGGTCTACAGTAGTAAGCTTTGGATTTGACATTTCTGAAATCATTATATTGTCAAACCCTACAACCGAAACATCTTTAGGAACGCTAAGGCCTAAATTTGAGCATCCATTTAATATTCCAAAAGCCATAAGATCATTGCAGGCACAAAAAGCTGTAATATCCCTTCCTATTCTATATCTATCATTTATTTCAGCAATTTTATTTTCTGTATTTTTTACAACTTCTATAGTATTCCCATCATCAGTATTGATAATTATATATGGACTTTTTATCTTATTCATATATTCTTTATAAATGTTTTCTTTTAAATCATAAGAATAACTCTTTTCCCCTCTTACAAAGGCAATTTTCTTATGACCTAAATTTATTAAATATTCCATGGCTTCACAAAAGCCTTTTTCTTGAATACTTATGACAAAATTTAAATCAATTCCTTCGTTATATCCATTTACAAGTACAAGGGGTATTCTTTTTGAAACATCACTGTAAAAGCCAGATAGAATATTTTCAGTTTTAGGATCAAGAACTATAAGTCCATCCACAAACCTGTCTATAAATTTGTTGACATATTTTTTCTCTGATTTTGCATCCTTTACTTCGCTTACAAGAAAAACATCATAATCATATTCTTTTAAGTATTTTTCAATTCCTGAAACCACATCTGAAAAATACATATTTGATATGCCTGGAACTATAACCCCAATAATATTTGTAGTTTTTCTTACAAGGCTTACTGCAATTGGATTCGGCCTATAATTTAACCTTTTTATTGCTTCCTCAACTCTTTGCCTTGTCTCAATTTTTACCGGATAATTATCGTTAACCACCCTTGAAACAGTTGTTATTGATACCCCTGCTTCCCTAGCTACATCCTCAATCGTAACAGCCAAATTTTTCACCCCTAAAAATACTATACTTAATACACCCAAATACAGAAAGCGCTTTCTATATCTTATTATAGCCCAAACTAATTTTAAGTCAACAAAAATAAGGGACAGATAAGTATTCTTCCTTATCTCCAAATACAGCTAAAAAAAACTGGGACGGATAAGAACTATTCTATTCCTACCTAAGCTTATACAGCCCCCCAGAGAAAAGAAAATAGAAAGAAAACAATAGAAAATAGGGACGGATAA
>DHEX01000053.1 GCA_002400085.1 Clostridiaceae bacterium UBA4839
ACCCTGAGTTTACCTACTCACTTGAAATTGGGCGGCTACCATCTGAAAAACCTCGAATATTAAAGGAAAAAATGATTGCATAATAATAATTAATTATTATTGACAACTTTATATTTAACAATTACAATTACATTAAAGTTTGAAATTAGAGGTGAATTAAATGGAAGAAAAAGAAAATACTGTTATTTTGACAGATGAAGATGGCGTAGATAGTGAATTTGAAATTGTGACTATATTAAACGTAGATAATCATGAGTACTGTGTACTTTACCCCACAGATTCAGATGATGAGGATGCTGTTGTTTTAAAGCTTATTCAGGATGATAAGGGTGATGATATGCTTACTGAAATTGAAGATGATGATGAATTTGAAAAAGTTGCAGAGGCTTATGACGAGTGGGCTGAAGAAAATGAGGAATATGGGGAGTATCCTGATGAAGACGAGGACACTGATGATGATGAAGAATAGGATATACTAAGGTATATCCTATTCTTTATTTTAAATAAAATAGCAGTTTCAATTGGATTTCACTTGACAATTAGTGAGAATATCATTAAACTTATTAATGACATATTATATCAGGTGATTCTTGGGCGCAGATGGAGTTCTCTTAAAAAGCACTTCTCTCCATCTAAGTCATAGAATAACTATAATAATATTTGCTCTCTACCTTGAAGAGGATGGAGGAATTGTGCACGTGTAGTCCGTATGAAAATCGGGGGAGGTGTAACAATGGGCGAAAAAATGCTTGTAGATTCTGAAAAATTAAAAAAGAAGATGAAAGCAGAAGGTTATAAGTTAACACCTCAAAGAAGAGCTGTATTAGATGTAATAATAGATAATGAAGGCAAACACCTTTCTACCGAAGAAATATATGAGGCTGTAAAAAAGGACTGTCCTGAGATAGGGCTTGCCACAGTTTATAGGACGCTGCTTTTATTGGAAAAATTGAATGTAGTTTGCAAAATGAACTTTGATGATGGTTATAATAGATTTGAGCTAATTCACAATTCGGAATTTCATCAACATCATCATTTAGTTTGTATAAACTGCGGAAGCGTACAGGAGGTCAGGGCCGATTTACTTGATAATCTTGAAAAGGAAATAGAGGATAAATATGATTTCAAAATTACAAATCATAACGTTAAATTTTATGGATACTGTAAAAAGTGTAAAGAGATGCTAAAAATTTAAGCAATTAAACAATATCTTATTTCTATGGCATTGATCCTGCTTTTCCAGGGTGAATGCCATAGAGTTTTTTTGGAATAGTTTGAAATATATTGAGGCATATTAAAATAAATATTGTTGATATTATGTATACATATAAGTATAATAGCATTATTGGTGTTTGTTCGGATTTTATAATGAAAACAGTGAAAGGAGGGGCAAATTTGGGAAAAAAGGACAAAGTAAAAGTTATACCTTTAGGCGGCGTAGGAGAAATTGGTAAGAATATGACTGTTATAGAATATAAAAATGAAATAATAGTTATAGATTGCGGTCTTATGTTTCCTGGAGAAGAAATGCTTGGGGTAGATATAGTAATTCCTGATATAACCTACCTGTTAAAGCATAAGGAAAAAGTAAAAGCTATTGTATTAACTCATGGCCATGAAGATCATATAGGAGCACTGCCCTATGTTTTAAAACAGTTGAATGTTCCTGTTTACGGAACAAGACTTACCCTTGGGATAGTAGAAACTAAACTAAAAGAACATAATCTTTTAGATAAGGCAGACCTTAGAGTTGTAAAACCGGGTGATACGATTACTTTTAATGAATTAAAGGTGGAATTTATTAGAAATAGCCATAGTATTGCTGATTCATGTGCAATTGCTATCCATACGCCAGTTGGAACTATCGTTCACACAGGTGATTTTAAAATAGATTATACTCCTATTGATGGTGAAGTTATGGATTTTGCAAGATTTGCTGAGCTTGGGAAAGAAGGAGTTCTCCTTATGCTTGCAGATAGCACTAATGTAGAAAGACCAGGATATACTATGTCAGAAAAAACTGTTGGTGAGACTTTTGATAAAATATTTAGTGAAGCAAAACATAGAATAATTGTAGCTACTTTTGCTTCAAATGTTCATAGAATTCAACAGGTTATTGATGCAGCAGCTAAGTATCATAGAAAGATAGCAGTTTGCGGCAGAAGTATTGAAAATATTACTGAGGTAGCAGTTGAGCTTGGGTATCTTAAGATACCGGAAGGAATGTTAGTTAATATAGATAATATAGATAAAGTACCAAAAAATAAATTAGTCATAATTACAACCGGAAGCCAAGGAGAGCCGATGTCTGCTCTTGCCAGAATGGCTGCGTCAGAGCATAAAAAGGTTGAAATTATAAAGGATGATTTAATAATAATATCAGCTAATCCTATACCTGGTAATGAAAAATTAGTTTCAAAAGTAATCAATCAATTATTTAAAAAGGGAGCAAATGTTATTTATGAATCCCTTGCTGAAGTGCATGTATCAGGACATGCTTGTCAGGAAGAATTAAAGCTTATGCACACATTAGTTAAACCTAAATATTTTATGCCCGTACATGGTGAATACCGTCATTTAAAGCAGCATGCACTTTTAGCTCAAAAGCTTGGAATGGATGAAAGCCATATTTTTATAGCTGACATTGGTCAAGTTCTTGAAATTTCTAAAGATGGTGCAAGATTTAATGGAAGTGTTCCTTCAGGCCAAGTATTAGTTGATGGGCTTGGAGTAGGTGATGTAGGAAACATTGTGCTAAGGGATAGAAAGCATTTATCTCAGGATGGAATATTAACAGTTGTGGTTACTATTGAAAAAAAGACTGGAACTGTTATTGCAGGACCTGATATTATATCAAGAGGTTTTGTTTATGTGAGAGAATCAGAGGACTTAATGGATGAGGCAAAAGAAGTGGTTAAAAAATCACTGGACAAATGTCTTGGAAATCAAATATCAGAATGGGCACCAATAAAAACAAACATTAAGGATGATTTAAGAGAATTCCTTTATGAAAAAACTAAGCGAAAACCAATGATTCTTCCAATAATAATGGAAATATAATATAGTGTTTTAAAAGTCTAAATTAAAATTAATATTGAAAAATAATGCTTAATGTGATAAAAATAAGATAAGAGAAGTGGGGTGGTTAAATGAATAATATTTATGATAAAGCTAATGAATTAGCTAGTGCCCTAAAGGAATCACCAGAGATAATAAACTATAAAAAGCAATTGGAAAAAATCAATGCAAACCCGAGCAATAAAAAAATGGTAGATGATCTTAGAAAGCAGCAGCTAGAAATATATTCTATGCAAGTACAGGGAATAGAGCCACCGCAGGAAAAGATAGAAAAATTACAGAGTTTATGGAGCGTTATTAATTTAAATCCGGATGTAAGAGAATATATGGAAGCAGAAATGAAGTTTTCAACTCTTTGGAAAGATCTAATGAAAATACTTAGTGACGCAATTGGAGTAGATTTGTCATTAGATGATGAAGATAATAAATAGTAGGAGTTTAAAATGGATGATAAAGAAACAAAGACGATGGTTAAATCTGGAGTAATTGCTGCTATATATTTTGTTTTAACTATTGTTTTTGGCGAAAAAAGTTTTGGACCAATACAATTTAGAATATCTGAAGCTATGACAATACTACCATTCTATGAACCTGCAGCAGTACCGGGCCTTTTTGTGGGATGCTTTATTGCAAATATATTTGGAGGCCTTGGACCTATTGATATTTTTTGCGGAAGTTTAACAACGCTTTTAGCTGCATATTTAACTTCAAAAATGCCTAATAAATATTTAGCGACACTGCCGCCAATATTATTAAATTCTTTTATTATACCTATATGGGTAAGTAAGGCATCAAATATGCCATATATTGCTGTGATGAGCAGTATTTGCTTTAGTGAATTTATATCTGTTGGTGTTTTCGGCTTAATTTTATCTGTGGTTTTTGAAAGAGTATATAAGAATAAGAACCATTAATACATTTATCAACAAATATTTCTTTTATTTGACTAAAATATATATGATTTATTGACATTTTAGATTTAATTGCTTAAAATTAAAATGGTTTAATAGGATATCATAAAAGGATATCCTATTATTTTTGATTTAAACTTGTGTTAAACTACATTGGAGGTTTTATAATGAATAACTTTGTAAGAGATGATATACGAAATGTGGCAATAATTGCCCATGTTGACCATGGCAAGACGACATTGGTAGATGGACTTTTAAAGCAAAGCGGAGTTTTTAGAAGTAATGAAAAGGTTGAAGAAAGGGTAATGGATTCAAATGACCTTGAGAGAGAAAGGGGCATTACAATATTATCTAAGAATACATCTGTATTTTATAATAATGTTAAGATAAATATTGTTGACACACCGGGACATGCAGACTTTGGCGGAGAAGTTGAACGAGTGCTAAAAATGGTTGATGGAGTACTTTTGCTTGTAGATGCTGCAGAAGGGCCTATGCCTCAGACAAGATTTGTTCTTAAAAAAGCATTAGAATTAAAGTTAAAGCCTATTGTTGTAATTAATAAAATTGATAAACCGGATGCAAGAAGCAATGAAGTTATTGATGAGGTATTTGATCTTTTTATTGACCTTGGTGCAAGCGAAGACCAATTAGATTTTCCAATAATTTATTGCTCTGCAAGGGACGGAATTGCTAAATACAATTTAGATGATGAATCAGATAACCTTAAACCCCTGTTTGATACAATTATTAACTACATTCCTGCACCAGAAGGTCACATTGATGAACCACTGCAGATGCTTGTAACAACTATTGATTCAAATGATTATGTAGGAAGAATAGCTGTTGGAAAGATTGAAAGAGGAGCAATTAAAAAAGGACAAAACGTTGTTGTATGTGGTAAAGATGGTGAAAAAAGACAAGGAAAAGTAGTAAATTTATATAATTTCTCAGGACTTAAAAAAGTTGATATTGATGAAGCGAAATTAGGGGAAATTGTTGCAGTATCTGGAATACCTGATATAAACATCGGGGAAACAATAGCTGATGAATTTAATCCGGAACCACTTCCATTTGTGGCCATAGATGAGCCTACAATCTCAATGACTTTCCTTGTAAATGACAGTCCTTTTGCAGGACAGGAGGGGACTTATGTTACCTCAAGACATTTAAGAGACAGATTAATGAAGGAGCTTGAAACAAATGTAAGCCTAAGAGTTGAAGAAACAGATAGTACTGATGCTTTTGAAGTTTCAGGAAGAGGAGAACTTCATCTTTCAATTCTTATAGAAACTATGAGGAGAGAGGGTTATGAATTCCAAGTTTCTAAGCCAAGAGTTATTTATAAAGAAATTAATGGAGTAAAGAATGAACCAATGGAACTTTTAACTATTGATGTTCCTGAAGAATATGTAGGTGCTGTAATTGAAAAGATTGGGCCAAGAAAAGGCGAAATGAAGAATATGCATCCTGCAATAAATGGATATGCAAGACTTGAATTTAAAATCCCAGCAAGAGGCCTTATTGGTTACAGAAATGAATTTATGACTGACACTAAGGGTAATGGTATAATGAATCATATATTTGCAGGCTATGAACCTTATAAGGGTGATATTTCAGATAGAACTAGAGGATCATTAGTAGCTTATGAAGCTGGTGAATCAATAACTTATGGCCTTTTCAATGCACAAGAAAGAGGTTCTTTGTTTATTGGCCCTGGAGTTCCAGTTTATGAAGGCATGATTGTAGGTCTTTGTTCAAGGGATGAGGATATTGAAGTCAATGTTTGTAAGAAAAAGCATGTAAGTAACATGAGAACATCAAGTTCAGACGAAACTTTAAGGCTTGTACCACCAATTCAAATGTCTTTGGAGCAATGTCTTGAATTTATTACAAATGATGAACTTGTTGAAGTTACTCCTAAAAATATAAGAATGAGAAAAAAGGTACTTGATACAGCAACTAGAAAAAAAGAAATTTCGCGCCAAAAAACAAAAAATAATTAGTTTTTTAGTAAAAGTTGTGTATAATATATTTATATTGATAATTAAAATTAGGTATATTAATCTGCTATAGGCTAATTGGCATACTTCTAAAGTACGCCAATCATAATAATTTAATCAGATGGAAAACCATCTGATTAAATTATATTTGAATAAACATGGGGGATTTTTATGTTTAATAGAATTAATAAAACAATAGCCATTGTTATATTTTGTGCTTTTATGGCGCTATTGATTTCTATTCCATTTATTATGTATAATAAATTCTTAAATACGCCTACTTCAAAAAAGAATAAAGAAGTACAACTCAAAGTGGACTTAGGAGCTACAAGCGATTCAGTCATTAAAAATCTTTATGATGCAGGCCTTGTCAGCAATAAAGTTTTTTCTAAAATATATTTAAAAAAGAATGGATTAGATAAAAAATTAATGGAAGGTGTATATGTTTTTAATACTTCTATGAAGCCTAGGGATATATTTGATAAGCTAATTAATGGGAAAGTAGATAAGGGTATTCGAAATGTTACAATTCCTGAAGGATATACGGTAAAGCAAATTGCTGATAAGCTTTTAAAAGACGGTGTAATTAAGGATAAAGAAAAATTTATAAATGAAACTAAGAATGGAAAATTTGATTACGAATTTTTAAAAGATATTCCTAAAGATAGGCCATCACCGCTGGAAGGCTATTTATTCCCTGATACATATGATTTTTCAAAGGACACTAATGAACATGAAATAATTGATAAAATGTTAAAAAGATTTGATGAAGTTTATAAAAAAACTTTAAAAGGTAAAACGAATAAAAACATGACTCCTGATGATGTAGTGATATTAGCATCTATTGTTGAAGGAGAAGCTAAACTTGATAGTGAAAGAGATATTATTGCAGGAGTATTTATGAACAGATTAAAGATGAACCAAAAGCTTGAATCTTGTGCTACAGTTCAATATGCACTAGAGCTTAATACAGGCAGCCGTAAGGATGTATTATATAATAAGGATCTACAAGTCAATTCTCCTTATAATACATATAAAGTTGGGGGGCTGCCAGCAGGTCCTATATGTAATCCTGGACAAAAATCCATTGAAGCTGCATTAAACCCTGCAAATGTAGATTATTTATATTTTGTAGCTAAGGGCGATGGCAGTCATTATTTTACAAAGGACTATGATGATTTTTTGAAATTCCAAAAAAATTTAAAACATTGATTTTTTTAATAGGGATAAAATATTAATACATGGAGAATTCCATGTATTAATTTTGTGTATATATTATATTTTGGGAGGTTGTTTATGAGTAATATTGCCCATGATTATATAGAAGATTATATAAGACAGTTAATTCCTGAAAAGCCTTTAAATATAAAAGGGCTTGAAAAATATGCAAGTGAAAATAATGTTCCCATTATACGTCCGGAGGTAGCCCAATTTTTAACTGTATTGATTAAAGCATGTGGCGTAAAGAGAATACTTGAAGTTGGGACAGCAATTGGATATTCTTCAATCATAATGGCTCAAGCTGCTGGTGAGGGCTGTAAGATAATTACTATTGAAAAATCAGATGAGATGTGCGAAAAGGCATTAGATAATATAAGGGAATTTGGATATGAAGAAAAAATTGAAGTAGTAAAAGGCGATGCAATGGATGTACTAAACAATATACAGGGAAGTTTTGATATGGTTTTTTTAGATGCAGCCAAAGGGCATTATGATCACTTTCTTCCTATGTGTCTTGAACATCTTAAAATTAATGGAATTTTAGTTTCTGATAACGCATTATTTAGAGGCATGGTTGCAAATAATAACCTTTTAGTTAGAAGAAAGATTACTATTGTAAAAAGAATGAGAAAATATTTAAAACATATTTCAAGTATGGATGAACTTGAGACTTCCCTTTTACCATTAGGAGATGGTGTTGCATTAAGCTGCAAAATTAAGGAGGTTGAACATGATGCAAAAGATTGAGATTTTAGCTCCGGCTGGAAATTTAGAAAAACTTAAGTTTGCAATTATTTATGGGGCAGATGCTGTTTATATTGGTGGAGAAGCTTATGGGCTTAGAGCTTTCGCAGATAATTTTGATTCTCAGGATATGAAGGAAGGTATTTCTTTTGCTCATGAAAGAGGAAAGAAGGTATATGTCACTGTAAATATTTTTCCTCACAATGCTGATTTAAAAGGTCTCCCTGAATATATAAAATTTCTTAAGGATATAGGAACAGATGCTGTTATTGTTTCAGATTTAGGAGTTTTTTCAATAGTAAGAGAGGTGGCCCCTGATCTTGAAATCCATATAAGCACTCAGGCTAACAATGTTAATTATAAATCTGCACAGATGTGGTATAAACTTGGAGCTAAAAGAATTGTTTTAGCAAGGGAATTATCCCTTAAGGAAATAAAAGAGATAAGGGATAACATTCCAAATGATATGGACTTAGAAGTATTTGTACATGGGTCAATGTGCATATCCTATTCTGGAAGATGCTTGTTGTCAAACTATATGACTTACAGGGATGCTAATCGTGGAATGTGTGCCCATCCATGCAGATATAAATATTATCTTATGGAGGAGAAGAGACCAGGACAGTATTTTCCTGTTTTTGAAGATGAACAGGGTACGTATATAATGAATTCCTATGATTTATGTATGATTGATCATATACCAGAGCTTGTAGATTCAGGCATAACAAGCTTTAAAATTGAAGGAAGAATGAAAAGCGCATATTATGTAGCCACTGTAGTGAAGGCTTATAGACAGGCTTTAGATGCTTATTCAGCTGATAAGGAAAATTATAAGGTAAATCCTAAATGGATGGAGGAAGTTTCAAAATCGAGCCATAGGGATTTTTCAACAGGTTTTTATTTTGGAAAACCAAATAAACAAATCTATGAAAATTCATCTTATATTAGAACACATGATATCGTAGGGATTGTAAAAGAATATGATCCTATAACAAAAATAGCAGTTATTGAGCAAAGAAATAAGGTTTTTAAAAATGATGAAGTTGAAGTTTTAACCTATGATGGAGATAATTTTAATATAAAACTTGATGAGATTTGTGATATGGATGGAAACTTTATTGACTCCACACCGCATCCTCAAATGCTTTATAAGATAAAAGCTGATAAAATTTTAAAGCCATATTACATGTTGGTAAGAAAAAAAGATGATTAGTAATTCAGAAAGGGGTGCATTAATGAGAAAGCCAATTTTAATTGGAATAACTGGGGGGACAGGTTCAGGGAAAAGTACAGTTGCAAAGGAAATATGCAGTGGACTTCCTAAGAAAAGCATTTGCGTAATTGAGCAGGATTCATACTATAAAGATCAAGGGAGTATGCCTTTTGAAGAAAGAGTTAAAACTAATTATGATCATCCCGATGCATTTGACACTGAGCTTATGGTAGCTCAGCTCAAGGATTTGATTGATGGAAAGCCTATACAAAAACCTATATATGACTTTGAAAAGCATACAAGAAAAAAAGAAACTATTTATGTTGAACCTAAAAATATTATTATTGTTGAAGGAATTATGATTCTTGTTGAACCACAGGTAAGGGAATTATTTGATATAAAAATTTTTGTTGATACAGATGCTGATCTTAGGATTATTAGAAGGATACAGCGGGATATAAAGGAAAGAGGAAGAACCATTGATTCTGTAATTAACCAGTATGTAAATGTTGTAAGACCAATGCACCTGCAGTTTGTTGAGCCAACAAAGCGATATGCAGATATAATAATACCTGAAGGCGGATATAATAAAGTCGCAATAGATATAATTCTTGCCAAGATAAAGGAAATAATAGCCAAGGGCGAAGAAGAAGTTGAGGAGTGATCCCAACTTCTTTAATTATATTTATATAATATATATAAATCACATGAGGAATATGGTAAAATAATATTACATCTCTTTATTCCCTGATGCACATTAGCCCTTAACCTTACATATTATGATTATATGCCCATATTGGGGGTGAGGGTGTGCTATTGCTATTTCAGGCTATTAATTTTTTCAATGATACTGTTTTTTTTGCAGGATATTTAACCAATGGAGGTTCCTTTCCGCAGCCTTTAACTGAGGAAGAAGAAAAAGAACTTTTTAAACAGTATTGGGCTGGAGACGAATCTTCTAAAAATGAATTGATTATTAGAAATTTAAGATTGGTTGCACATATAATAAAAAAATTCAATCCACCCAGCAAGGATGCTGATGACCTTATATCTATTGGAACAGTAGGATTAATTAAAGCAATTGAAAGCTTTGATTATAATAAAGGAAGTAGGCTTGCTACTTTTGCAGCAAAATGTATTGAAAATGAAATATTAATGTATGTAAGATCCTGCAAAAAAATAAAATCAGAAGTTTTTTTACAAGATCCTATTGGCATTGATCGCGAGGGCAATGAAATTTGTTTACTTGACGTTTTGGGTACTGATAGTGACTCAGTTTTAGATGAAGTTGAAAATAAAATATCTGAAAAAAAACTTTATATACTTATAGATGAAGTGCTTGAGGGTAAGGAAAAAATAATTATACAGCTTAGATATGGTCTTATTGGGGAACCTCAAACACAAAGGGAAATTGCTAAAATGTTAGGGATATCAAGATCTTATGTTTCGAGAATAGAAAAAAAAGCTCTAAAAAAATTAGCAAAGCAAATTCAGTAAATTAGCAAAGCAAATTCAGTGGGGGCTACTGCAAAATAGTCCTCACTTACTTTTTTGTTCACTTCGATATTCTAAGGTAAAAGATGGTGGGGAACGATCTTGACCGCTCCTCTGGGCAATGATCAGAATCTAGGGGGCGGAACGGTCAAGACCGTTTCCTACAGCTTCTCTGCCATTTCCCACCTAAGAGCTTCTATTTGCTCACTCTATGTTCATTCCATATATTTTTCTTATCTCCACTGTCTTTGTTTTATAATCAAGTTCCTTTTTACGTATAAAATTGCTATAAGTGGAGATAAATTAAATATAATAATGAAATGAAAGGAAAATGTAACTTTGAATGAGGTTAAATTAGGGGAGCTATTAATTAAGGAAGGTAAAGTTACTGAAAAACAAATAATAGATGCATTAGAAAAACAAAAAATATGTGATAAAAAAATTGATGAAATATTAATTGAAGATAATATTGTGAAAGATGTTGACATAGCAAAAGCTTTACAAAAATTGATTGGAATAAAATATAGCATGTACAGTTTTGAAGATATTGACATTGAAGCAGCAGTATTAATTCCTGAAATTATCGCCAAGAGATATGATTTAGTTCCTGTTGCATTTAATGGTGGTAAATTAGTTGTATTAATGAAAGATCCATTAAATATAAAAGGAATTGATGATGTAAATTTGACTACTGGCTATGAAGTTGAACCTGTAATAGGAACTAAGAAGAATATTAAAAATTTGATTGAGAGGGTGTTTTCTGAAAAGAGGTTAAAAAGCGCTGCAAACCAATTGATTAAAGAGCAGGATGAAAAAATTTTAGAATCTGATGATACTATGTCATTGAACGACTCTCCCGCTGTTAAATTAGTTGATTCAATAATTAAAAGGGCTATTGGGTTAGAAGCCAGCGATATACATATTGAGCCTTATGAAAAAGATGTGAGAATTCGTTATAGAATCAATGGCGAACTTTGTGATGTTTTACATATTCCAATAAATACATATGACCCCATAGTAAAAAGAATTAAAATTTTAAGTGATATGGATATAACTAAAAAGTGGGTTCCACAGGATGGCAGAATGATTTATTATATTAATAATGATAAAATAGATTTGAGAATATCTATTTTACCAACGGTTTTTGGCGAAAAAATTGTAATAAGGATTCTTAATAACGCCTTAGAAGTTTCAGATATAAAATATACAGGCATGGGCGAATTTGAACTGAAGCTTTTAAATAAAATTCTTTTGCAAAAAAATGGTCTGCTACTCATAACAGGGCCAACAGGCAGTGGAAAATCCACAACAATGCATACTATTTTAAAAACTTTAAATAGTGATACTAAAAATATAGTTACTATTGAACAACCAGTAGAGTATTTAACTTATGGAATTAATCAAGTTAATGTAAACAATAATTCGGGAATTGATTTTTCTACAGGTTTAAGAGCAATATTAAGGCAGGATCCAGATATAATTATGATTGGTGAAATAAGAGATTCTGAAACTGCGGAAATAGCTGCAAGATCTGCTATTACTGGTCACTTAGTATTAAGCACTCTTCATACAACTGACTCATCTTCAGCAATTATACGACTTATTGATATGGGTATTCCTTCTTACATGGTTTCAGCGTGCCTTAGTGGTATAATTGCACAAAGGCTTGTAAAGACAATATGCCCATATTGCAAAAAAGAGTACCCTTCTTCTGAGTATGAAAGAAATATGTTGAATAATGTAAATGAAAATTCTATACTATATAGTGGGATTGGGTGTAAATATTGCAACTATACTGGATATAAGGGAAGAACAGGAATCTTTGAAATAATGACAATCAATAATGAAATTAGAAACTATATTAATTCAGGTATGGATAGTGAATATATAAAACAAAAAAGTATAAATAATGGTATGCGAACGCTAAAAGATAGTTGTATAAATCTTGTTTTAAACGGTATTACAAGCTTTGATGAGATGATGAAGGTTATGTATTTTGAAGATAAAGGGGGATAAAAGATGATAACTTTTGAAGATTTATTAAAAAAGGCTTCTGAAATGAACGCATCAGATGTGCACTTAACTGTTGGAATACCACCAATCATGAGAATAAATGGGAATTTAGTACCTTTTGGAGAAGATAAATTTACACCCAAGGAAATAGAAAAATGTGTAAAAGAAATTTTAAATGAAGATCAGCTTGATAAATATAACGAATTTGGAGAAATTGATTTATCCTATTCACTAAACGGTGTTGGAAGGTTTAGAATTAATATTTTTAGACAAAGGGGCAGCAGTGCAATTGCATTGAGAACAGTACCACTGCAAGTGCCAACATTAGATAAACTTGGAATGCCTCAGATTATTAAGGATTTAACTAAAAAGACAAGGGGACTAATATTGGTTACAGGGCCTACTGGAAGCGGAAAATCAACGACTCTTGCAGCAATGATTAACGAAATAAACAGTACAAGAAGCACACACATAATAACCCTTGAAGATCCAATTGAATATTTACATAAGCATAAAAAGTCCATTGTAAACCAGAGAGAAATTGGATATGATACAAAATCCTATGCAAGTGCATTAAGAGCATCCCTTAGAGAGGATCCAGATATAATACTAATTGGCGATATAAGGGATCTTGAGACTATCTCCATTGCATTAACTGCAGCTGAGACAGGGCATTTAGTTCTATCAACTCTATATACAATGGGTGCTTCAAAGTCAATAGACAGGATCGTTGATGTTTTTCCGCCATACCAGCAGCAGCATATAAGAATCCAATTAGCAGCAGTTTTAGAAGGAGTTATTTATCAGCAGCTTATACCTAAAGCTGATGGGAATGGAAGAGTTGCTGCTCTTGAAACGATGATTGCAACTCCTGCAATAAAAAATTTAATTAGGGAAGGAAAAACTTATCAAATTGATTCGACAATTCAAACTGGCGGGAAATATGGTATGAAAACCATGGATATGTCTCTTGTAGAGCTTTATAAATCAGGCGTAATAAACTATGATGATGCAATGGCCTACGCGGTTGACAGGGATATCATGAGCAGAATGATAAACTTATAGAACTACTTATTAATGGACGTAGCAGCCGTTATTTCTTGCCTTAAGCGGGATATTACGGATTTCGCAGCCATCAGATTAATTATTTCAAAGAATGAAAAATAAAAGTATGGGTGAACATTGTTCGCCAGCAGGGCAAAAATAAGAACATATAAGAACTATTCTGTATTACCTGTAGGGAACGTTCCGCTAGGCGATGATTAGAATATAGGGGTGTGGGGCTGTTGCACTAATTATTTAGTGTAACAGCCCCATGTCATTACATTAAAATACAAGAAATATAAGATAATTATAATTAAGAGGTGCTTAAATGAATACATATCAATATAAGGCGAAAAATAAAAGGGGAAATGTTATAGAAGGAAAAATAAAGGGCGAAAGTATTGAATATGTATATGATTTTTTAATGAATAAAGATCTATATCCAATAAATATTAGAGCATATAAAAAATCATCTAATTTAAAAATAAATGAATTTAAAAAAATAGATAACAGTGATTGGCTTATATTTTTAAAAAACATTACATATACATTAAAATCTGGTCAAAATTTATTGAACTCAATTATAACCGCTAAGGAACAAATTAAAAATTATAGGCTTAAAAGCATGTTAAATGGTGTATGTGAAGATATAGAAAACGGTGTTAGTTTTAGTGAAGCATTAAAAAATTGTGATTGTAAAGAAAAGGTTTTAGTATCAATGATTGAAGCTGGCGAAGTTTCCGGCAGGATGATAAATGTATTGGATAAACTTATAGTATATTATGAAAAGCAGATTAAATATGAGAAAAAGTTTAAAGGAGCAGCAATATATCCTTTAACTGTAGCTGTATTTTGTATTTCAGTTTTAGTATATTTAATAAATAAAATATTACCAGACTTTCTGACAATGATCTCTAAGTATGGAAATGTTAATATTCCTAAAAAGACATTAGAGCTTATGAGGTTTAATGAATATATTTCGAAAAACTATATTTTCATTTTTATCCTCATTTTTGTGATAATTATTTCTTTTAAATTATTAATTAGCTTTAAACATATAAGGCCCCAAATAGATATGATTAAATGCAAGATGCCATTTATAAATAAATTATATTTAAAACCAATTGAAGTTAGAATTTTAACAATACTTTATTTATTTATTGATAATGGAATAAGCATTGATAATTCATTGAAATTTTTAGAAGATTTTATTCCTAATGTATATATTAAAAATAAAATAAAAATTGTTTTGCAAAAAATCGAGTGTGGATTTTCATTTGGAGAAAGCATATCAGCAATTGATATATTTAATGATTCTTTTATTGAAGCCATTGAATCTGGTGAAAAGTCAGGGAGTTTACCTGAAACTTTAAAATATGCTTCTGAATTTTATGAATTTGAGATTCAAAATGAGTTAGATAAAATGACATCATTAATAGAACCCTTACTAATGGTTATTTTATGCATATCAGTAGGCTATATTATAATAGTATCTATTATGCCCCTCTTATCCATATATGAAATGCAATTTTAATATTTCACCTCCTATGAATCAAAAATTTTATTTATTTAATTTAGATGAATAAAATAAATAAAATTTGGTGATAACTTTAAGGAGGTGAATTAAATGGTAAAGCTGCATAAAAATCGTGGATTTTCAATTATAGAACTTGTTGCAGTTATTGCTATAATTGCAATTCTTGCAGCAGCAATTATACCAAAGGTGGGGAAGTATTCCAAGCAAGCTTTAAATACAAGAAATATTATGGATGCTCAAAATATAGTTCAAGCAGCTGAATTATATAATATAGATTGCGAAAATGAGAAAGAAAAAATAAAGGATGATACAACCATAGAACAATTGAAATCCAAATTATACAATGAGAATAATGAAAATGAAGGTTATTTGAATAAATGGCCTGAATTAAAATATAAAGATAAAAACGGGGAGACTATTGAGTTTTCAAGCTATAGGGATATATTAAACTTTGTTAAAGGGAAAAATAATACTTAAAAAAAGATAGTGAAGATATATGAAAAAAGCATTTACATTAATTGAAACAGTATTTTGTATAAGCATCATAGCTATATTATTATCTATAGGAATTGTTAGTATTAAAAGGATAGATGAATATAAAGCTAAAAAAAAATTTGAGTTTACAGCTACTATGCTGTTAAAGGATTTGAGGTATGCAAAAGGTCAAGCTGCATCTTCTAATGATATTCATATTTTATTTAATAAAAATGGATATGATATATATTCCGTTATAAACTGCAAATCAAAATATTTGAAAAGAGTTAATTTTGATAAAGAAATTTATATTGATAGTAAAGAAAGTACAATTCCAACGAATGGTAAAATTACATTTACAAATGCGGGGACAGTAAAGCCCTATGGCTGTTCAATTACAGTAAAGGATAAAAAGAATAGTGCAACCATTGCCATTAAGCCAGTAATATTTTCAATTAGTTATAAAAAGGATAAATGATATGAGAAAAAAGGCCTATTCCTTAATTGAAATTATAGCTTCATTTTTTATCATGAGCTGCGTTTTAGCTGCAGGCATACCCGTATTTATAAATACATTAAAGCACATAGAAACAACTAATAATGATTATAAAATGGCCTTTTTTAATCAAAATATAATTGAGTTTTATAAAAGTTTACCAACTAATGAATTAAATAATATGGTCCAGTATGGGGATATTTATATTGATTTTAGTGGTAATGATGATTTATATAACAACTTAAAGAACCCAAATGAATACTTATATAAAACCAATACAGATGAAAATAAAAAATACAAGGCAAGGATTAATATAAAAAAGGATACTAAGTATGAAAATATACAATGCTTTGAAATTCAATGCATTGTTTGGAATATTGAAAGCAGTTTTAATAAAGAAATACAGGTTTATGATATGATTATCAGGTGATTTTATGCATAGCAAAGGGTTTTCTTTAATAGAAGTTGTTGCTTCAGTAACGATTTTATTTTTAATAGCGGATTTATTTGTTAACTTCACAGGCTTTTATAATAAAGCTTTGAGCCGTATTACCAATAATTCTGAAATAGATGATTTGGCATTAATAATAATAAATGAAATTGAGGAAGGAATAAAATGCTCACAGTATTGTACCTGTGAAGATATTGATAACATATATAAACTTGACGATAAAAAAATTGCTAAAAAGCTGATCATGATTAAAAGAACTAACTATTCATACCCCTATTTGTTAGTTTTGAAGAAAAATGATTATAATTATGAATTACACAGGGTTTATTTTAAAGAATATACATACGGTAAGCAAAAAAAATATAGCATTTGCGGTGATAACTTTGTATGTGACAGTATTAATTTTATTGAAATAAAGCAAAATGAAAATTTATTTGAAATCAATTTAGAAATTGAAATTAACAAGAATAAAAAGGAATATCAAAGGTTGATTTTTAATGAGGAAGTTAATTCATAGAAAAGGATATATATTAGTATATACAGTTATTTTATTATCTATATTTGTTTTGTCGCTTATGTTTGTAATTAACTTATCGATTTATGAAGCGAAACAAAGTTCTTCTATGAGGGATAAGTTATTAGTTGATTCGCTTAGCTCCTATAGTTTGAAAAAAGGCTATGCAGAGTTTAAAGAATGGACTATAGCAAATAAAAAGTTTCCCAATGCTGCAGAACTTGATGAATTAAAGTTTTTCTTTACTATACAGGGATATAGATGTGAAGTAAATTATGAGATACTAATTAATGATAATAAAACAGAGGAAATAAATATACTCAGCCTTGTACAAAGTTTAGATGGTAAGAGCTATAAATTTAAAAATAAACAATATGATAAAAATGAATTTTTAAGGTGAAAATATGTATTTAAAATCGGGAATGTATGTATATATAGATTTATTTAGTATTAATGCAGCTATTACAGATGCAGCTACTAAAATTAAGTTCGTAAAAATCAATAATGATAAACCTTATCTGTCAAGTCAAGGTCTTAATGTTGAGCAAATAGTAAAATCATTAAATAGCATTATTAAAGAAAATAATATATATCTAAGGTCAATTTCTTTTATTATATATCCTGATTTTGTTTTTTCAAGGGCGCTTAAAATCCCTATTATCGATAAAAATAAAATAAAGGAATCTATAATGTGGGAAATGGCATTATTTATAAATGATATTAAAGATTATTATGTAGATTTTAAAATTACCGATAGAACTATAAAAGCTAATGAAAAGGTATATAATATACTTTCCTGTGCAGTACCTAAATCAATAATAAATGATTATTATTCTATAAGTAAGTTTTTAAAATTAAAGATAAAATATATTGATATATATCAAAATTGTATTTTAAGAGCTTATAAAAAAACACTGCTAGGTAAAAAAGAAAAACCAATCATCTTAAATATTAAAAGCAGTAAAACCTTAATTATGATAATTGATGGTAATAATATTTTTTACGAAAAAAATATATGCATTGGAATAGATAATATAATGCAAAATGATAATATTGATATGCCATCATTTGATATATTCGCAAATGAAATATTACATATCATTGATTTTTATGTGATGGAGAATAACGGATGCAGATTAACAGGAATTTATATTGATACATATTTGAATTTTCAAGAGAAAATAATATCATGCCTTACGGGAAAATGCCTGCTTGATATTCATGGATGTCAGGATATGATTTTAAGTAAAAAGTTTACTTGTCCTGAAGAGATAAATAATGTAGTTAGCTTATATGGGCTTGCTTTAAGAGGATAATATATGAAGGATATTAATATTATTCCAGATGAAATTATAGTCATCAGGTCAAAGCATAAAAGAATAATAAACTATATTTTAATTTCACTAATAATATTTTTTTTGCTTTATTTACCTTATTTACATCTTGAAAAATATAAGGCTCTTTTATCTAACAAGGTTAATAAAACAAATCAGATTGATAAAGAACAAATTATTAAAGCAGATACTTTAGAAATGATGCAGAATTTTATTAATGAGTATAATGACATTTATAATAATAGAAATTTATTTTATGAGGATGTAAAAAACTTTTATGAACTTAAATCAGAGAACCTATATATTGATAGTATAGTTTTAAACAAATCCATAAAAATATCTGGATGCTCATCCAATTTTGATTCCATAATAAATTTCACTCAAAAACTAAAATTAAATAGTAATTACAAAAAGGTCGAAATTCTATCTGTTAGTTTTTCAAATGGTTTAAATAGGTTTATAATACAAATTGATAAAATAGGAAGTGAATAGCTTTGACAAAAAAAGAAAAAATATTAACGATAACTGCTGTTATAATGTTAGTTTCATATTTATATATTAATCTTTTTTTTATACCAATTATAGAAAAGGTATCAAATATTAAATATAATATTAATGAGTATGATAATAAGGCAGCCTTCAGTGGTACATCTCAAAATGAAAGGGCACATAAGAGTTATAATAAATTAAAAGAGGATTATAATGACATAAGCAGAAGAATGTATACGTATGATGACAGTTCTTATTTTATTAATGAAATAAACAATATTTTAAATTGCTGCAATGCAAAGATTGACAATTGTGATTTAATAAAAAGCGATAAGGATGAAAATAAAAATTTATTATATAAAGAATTCAAAATTCAATTTAATGGAGAATATAAGGATATATGTAGAAGTATAAAGGATATTGAAAACAGTAAAAGCCTAATGCAAATAGAAAATTTAAACATGGCTATTGATGAAAACTTTATGGTAAATGCCGATATGGTAATAAGATATTATTACATAGATAAACAAAATAAAGTGGTGCTATAATATATCTGTAATAATTTAAAATCATTAATGAACAAATAACGGCGGAGATAAGAAAAATATATGGAATTAACATAGGTAGGGAGCGGTCTTGACCGTTCCGTCCCCACGATTCCGTGCATTCCCCAGAGGAACGGTCAAGACCGTTTCCTACAGCTGTCTGGCATTTTAATCCTTAGAACATCTTTGCAAACGGTCAAGTGAATGGAATATATTTTTATTATCGCAGCGGTGCATTAAATCTAAATTATGAAAAGATAATATATTATCAGGAGTGAATTTATGAAGTATAGTAAAAATCTTGTGCTGATTGGAATGCCAGGAAGCGGTAAATCAACGCTTGGGAAAATTATTTCTGAAAAATTAAAAATGGAGTTTGTAGATACAGATGATTATATAGAAGAAAAAACGAATTTAACCATTAGTGACTTATTTAAAAATGGTGAGGAATATTTTAGAAAAATTGAAACCCAGGCTATATTTGAAATAATTGATGAAGGTATTTTTGTTATTGCTGCTGGTGGCGGAATTATAAAAAAAGAAGTCAATATGGCTAAGCTTAATTCTAATTCAGTTATATTTTTTTTAAACAGAAATGTAAATGTGATTATAAATAATGACGATATAAGCAATAGACCGCTTATTGGAAACCATAAGGAAAAGGTTTTTGAATTGTATAATGAACGTATTGATAAATATAAAAAATACTGCCATTTTGAAATTGAAAATAATGGAGATCCAGAAGAAGCTGCTGATGAAATCATTAATATATATTTGAAAGTGGAGTCTTAAAAATCGATAAAAACAGCATAGTTCGTGTAAAGTTACAAGAGGGAAATGGAAT
>DHEX01000106.1 GCA_002400085.1 Clostridiaceae bacterium UBA4839
TAGAAGATGCAGATAATATAACGCCTGGAATGAAACTATATCCTCTATAGCTGTATAATATCTGCATCTTCTATATCATTTAACGAAATTATATCCTCTATAGCTGTATAATATTTTTTAGCTATCTTCCAAAGAGTATCAGAAGGCTGAACTATATAAATTATAAGACTTGGCATATCCTTTACTTCATCAGGAATTTCAACTTCTTCAATGTTGCTTACAATGTCCATAACGTATTTCTTGTATATTTTTGCACAGCATTCAATATTAGCTTTAATTTCTATTTCCCTTTGCGAAGCCTTCTCATAAGTTATATTTTGAATCCCTGCAAATACATAAGGTATCATATCAATTTTAACCCCGGGCATATCAATTGCAGATTTAAATGGGACTTCCTCCTGAAAGCTTAAAAGTCCGCCTTCTTCTACCGCAGCAGTATATATAGCACAGCAGCTTATAACACCTTCAACAATAATTTTATCCTCAACAATCTTTGTTTCTGTAACAATAGGTTTTACATTAACATGCCTTATATATGCCGCCCCGGGCATTTCACTTGGTATAGATAAAGTTTCTTTTATATCCTGCCTACTTACTCCTTCATTAAAAAAGCTCATCCCCTTTACGCTTTGTTTCTCAAAATCAAATCTTCCGCCTGCAGAATATGCATCTAATATATTCTGCAGCTGAACTCTCTCATAAAGAACTGCTCTGCTATCTACAACTACTTCATTTTCTATTACTTTCTTTTCACCTTCATCATTTTCTTTTATTTCGTTATAACAATCAATAATCTTAAAATCTACATCACATTTCATATCTGGCCTTGCATTTTCA
Source organism: Clostridiaceae bacterium UBA4839 (assembly GCA_002400085.1). Lineage (GTDB taxonomy): Bacteria > Bacillota > Clostridia > Clostridiales > Caloramatoraceae > UBA4839. Next base: position 838 of record DHEX01000106.1, read on the forward strand.
ATATTTATTTCACTTACAAAAGGTATATCCTGCTCTATATAATTAAGCTCACTGCTTTCTTCAAGCTGGTATAGAGTTCTCGTAAGAATGCAGGCATTTATCACAACCTTACCTTCCTGTACTGATATATCTTTTTTATGAATGTCTACAGAATTTTTAAGTATTGATTTGATGCTGCCCTTATCCTCTAATATATCTATTCTCCCCTTAGCAATAACCTGATTTGCACCTTCACCTGTGAATTGATCAGCATCTATGGTGCTCTTTAGTGTTTGAACGTCTTCGCCTTTCATATCAACTACTACTTCTGTCTTGTCCCTATCAACTGCAGCACCATTCAAATTTATAACTGCGTTGACCTTTAACTTTCTTCCAGTGATAAGCTCATATCCTATATGCTCCACAGCTGCATTTACTTTGCAAAGCATCTTATCTGCGGATCCAGGAACCTGAATGTTTTGGTTAAATGCTGACGAAGCACTTATACTAAACACTTTTTCGCCTTCAGATGGACAGTAAAGAATTTCAAATACCATTTTGCCTTCGATGATAATCCTGTCCTGAGTTGCTTGACTGCTTACAACATATGCTTTTCCATCAATGCATAAAACCTTTTCAATATCAGGATTTCTATCTGGAATTACAATATCACCGCTTACCATAGTTTGACCTGTACCTTCGCCTATAAACTTTTCATAATTTATCATATTCCTGATTAAATCAACAGACATTATACCCCTCCCACCACATAAAACTTATATTATTCTATATAAAAATATGCTGTGGAATTAGTTTTTATACACAAATAAAAAAGTCTTTTAAGAAAATATTTTACCGTTATTCCCCGCCTAGGCGGGGAATAACGGATGGTAGCCATCGGGTAAAAAAAATAAACCGATATAAAATCGGTTTATCCAATTGCAGCCTCATCTTTAAACACCAGCTGAACTGTTTCTGTTAAAACATCTGAATAGCTATATGATACAGTCCTTGATGTACTGTCATTTCCTTCAACTCTTATTATAAAAATATTAGGGTATGTTTTCTCAAGGACGCCTTCCTTTATAATGACTTTTCTTCTACCACTGTTAGCTCTTAGTACAACCCTTTCTCCAACATGGCCATCTATATTGTTTTTGATGGCATCTAAAACTTCCTTGCCTTTCATAAACAACACCCTCTTTCTACATTTTATATTATACTATAGAATTCAGATGAAGTCAATAATTATATTATTTTATCAGTTATGCCCTCATATGTCAATGTTAAAATACTATATAAATAATATTAATAAACTGTGAATATTACGATTATCNNCTGCTTATGAGGAATACTTCCCTCCGGCTGAGTCTTAGAAGAGCCGATCCAGGGGCGTAGCAGCCGTTAAGATATTTATGGATGCTAGCCATCGGATAAGGCGATTCTTAGACTCAGGTAGAGCCTGCTTATAAGGAATACTTCTCTCCAACTGAGTCTTAGAAGAACCGATCCAGGGGCGTAGCAGCCGTTAAGATATTTACGGATGCTAGCCATCGGATAGATTTGACACAGGGCTTAATTCTCTGTACTTACCCCGTGTTTCAAGACCGCCTATTCCCTTACTTCCTGTAATAGTATTTTCCATAATTTCTTGCGGAGATACTAATTTCCCTATACTTGAAAAAGCCACTTTTTCGCATACAAGAACAGGATCCATAGCATGAATTAATACTCGCCCAGGGGAGCTTGCATAATTAGCACCAGAATCAATTAAAGCCTCATAAAATGATTGGCAGGCACCGGCAAAAATTATAAGATCATCATAAGACTTCTCATATTCTCTTGCTTTTTTTACCGCTTCAATAAAATATCTTGAATTTCTATAACTGTCGAGGCTTTTAACATTTTGAGTTCCTTTAATCATGCCATCATGGCCTGTAAGTACTAATATGTCTGGTCTGTATTCCTCTAAAATTTCCTTTACTACTTCCATCTGCTTTACTTCAGGTACAAATTTTCCAACACAATCAATTTTTAGCTTACTATAGCCTTTTAAACATACATTAAGATACTCCTCATCCCCGTCTATGTGAAGGACTTTGCCAGGCCTTCCACTGGTTTCCTCACTTTCTGATCTTAAAATAGTGGAAGCCCTGAATGCCACTTTTTTTGATGATTTCCTTGCTATCAAGGCTTTTCTAATAGCAGCATTTACCTTATTATTAAATATTTCCTCATTACTGCTGATCCTATCAAGTGAAGGCTTTTCAAGATCGCTGCCAAGGGAATCTGCTACCAATCTTACATTTGTCCCTTTCAATATATAGATTTGCCCCTTCTCCAAACTTTTATTTATTTGGATTATTTTAAAATATATATCCCCTCCATACGATTTCCTGATTACAATATCCCCCACCTTAAATTCTCCCATTTAACCACCTCACATCATTTATTTTTATAATATGAATGTTAAATGGAATATGTTAAAAAATAAGGAACACTTTTGTGTTCCCCTGCTTTTATAATATACTATCGATGTTTTCAATAAATTTTTTATACTTCTCTTTTTCATCAATTATCTCTCTAAGCTTCTTAGTAAAAGAATCTTCACTCCATCCAGCTTCTTTATAGTAATACCTGTTTGCAAGCCTCCAAAACCTCTGTGGAAATGTTAAAAGGCATTTTAAAACATTTTCTTCATCTTTATCAATATCATTAATGCTTCTATAAGAATTTAATATAATGCTTCCCTGCTGTTTATCCCAATTAAGCCTTTTTAAAGCCTTTACCATAAGTGTTGCCATATCATAAATNNTTATCAAGTAAAATGTTGTGATAAGTAAAGTCATGATGACAAAGCACATGCTCTTCCTCTGATTTTGCACATACTCTGTTGTACTTATCCACATCAAGAATATTCAATGCTTCCTGTGAAAGCTCAATATAGTAATCCACATTTGAAAGATAAAGAATATCAAACTCGGATTTTCTTTTTTTCTTTCTTGCCATATCCCTCATTTTATTAAGTGTTGAAAGTCTCTTTTGGAGTGTAAAATTTAATTTTCCAATGTCATTTCTCCCAATTAAATCTTCGGGCACAAAATTTCTTGCACAAAGATGAAAATTTGCCAGAGTTTCTGATGCCGCTTTTAAATCATCTTCATCTCTAAAATCGCATTCTCTTCCATCAATCCACTCCGTCACAGCATATAAATCATCATTTACAAATGCATAGGGGGTGCCCTCAATTGTTAAGTTATTTTTATCAATTCTTTCAAATCCGTTTTTTATTATATGTTCTTTTGCCATATAAATATATGTCATCTTTTGAATACCATAATTTAATTTTTTTAAACATTTACCACCCTTATTAGTTTTTAAATAGTATACTCCCTTCATTGGTATTAAATCATATATTATAAATCCAAATTGAGTTGATATTTCAGTTTCTCTTACCATATATACTCCCCCCTTAACTATCTTATATGATAAAATTATGATTTATATGCCTAATTTAAAAAAGCCAGCACAATTAATGCCGACCTTTTGGGATTTTACCTCTAGTCCTTTTAACAGCCCTTATAGTTTCAAATGTTTTCTCCATTCCCTTATCAATCTTTATTTTATTTTTATAAACTCTTGGTTTTTTTTCTTTATTAAGGTCATCTATAAAATCAGACACCATATCCTCTTTTTCTTTGGTGCTCACACTATCACCCCAATAATTATAACTTCATATAAATAGACGTTTAAAAGCCTTATAAGTTGCAGGATTATTAACTTTTTTAAGGTGAAAACCATATTATATATGGTAAATATGTTATAGGTGTTTTAAATGAAAATAGGAGTTGACGGACGGGCTGGTAAATGGTACAGAGGTACAGGAATAGGCACCTATACTTACCAGCTTATAAACAACATTAATTTAATTGATAAAAAAAATAACTATCTTTTATTTTTGCCAGAAGAGGGGCTAAATAATATTAATTTTTCAGAAAATGTCGATATAGAACTAATATCTGAAAACAGTAAAGAAACATTCTGGGAGGAAGTTGATATACCAAACATTCTTAATGATAAGGATATGGATATTTATCATGTGCCCCAAAATGGTATAGGCCTTCCCACTGAAAAAAATTGCAGATTTGTTATTACCCTCCATGATGTAATTCCCTATAAGCTTCCTGAAACTGTAGGCCCGCAGTATCTTAAGATATATCTTGATGAAATACCAAAGATGCTCCCCCTCTTAGATGGAATTATTACAGTTTCGAATTATTCAAAAGATGATATAGCTGAGACTTTAGGATTCCCAAAAGAAAAAATATTTGTAACTCATCTTGCTGCTGAAGACATTTATATTCCCCTTAATAAAAATTATTGTAATAACTATATAAAAGAAAAGTATGGAATTGAAAACAAATTTATTCTTTATGTTGGAGGATTTAGTCCAAGAAAAAATATTAAGGGGCTTATAAGTGCCTTCAGCACAATAAAATCAAAACTAAAGGATGATTTTAATCTTGTTATATTAGGAAAAAGGGGACGTTCCTATTATGATTATAGAGATTTATCCTACAGCTTAGGGCTAAAAAATGATGTTATATTTACAGGATATGTACCTGTTGAAGATCTTCCTATATTTTATAATGCCGCATATATTTCCTGCTATCCATCCTTTTATGAAGGCTTTGGGCTTCCGCCTTTAGAATCCATGGCCTGTGGGACACCAGCAGTATCTTCAAATAAAACTTCCATGCCAGAGATATTAGGAGATGATGCCATCTATGTTGATCCCTACGACATAGATGATATGGCTGAGAAAGTTCTTAATCTTATTCAAGATAAGAAGCTCTATGAGGATATGGTTTATAAAGGGCTAAAAAGAAGTTCAATGTATTCGTGGAAAAAAGCAGCAATTGAAACCATAGATGTTTTCAGAAAAATAAGCAGGCAATAATATGCCTGCTTATTTATCTATCCATTTGCTTTTAAATTCGCTTAAAAATCTTTCTCTATCATCCTTGTATTCAGCCCTTCTAATCAGCTTTTCTGTGAATTCATCCTCGTCCCAGTTTCTTGTTCTCATGTAATAAGCTGTTGTTATATCATAAAAATCCTGCGGAAACATAAGGTATCCGTAAAGCAGGCTCATTTCATCCTTTGATATAGGCCTTACATCCATGTATGACTGTATAACAGAGTTAGCAATATTGCTGCACCAGCAGCTGTGCTTTACAGCCTTTACTATCATATTTGAAATATCATGACAAGGGAGATCAATAATACTATAATCAAAATCTAAAAAATAAACATTGTCATCATTCCCAATTAAAATATTATGGTAAGCTAAATCATGATGGCAAAGAGTATGATGAGTTTCACAAAAACTCCTATAGCAAGAGTTCTTAAAATAATCAAG
>DHEX01000105.1 GCA_002400085.1 Clostridiaceae bacterium UBA4839
CCATGCTGGGCACACTAAAAAGGCCTGCAGCGCATTGCTTTGCAGGCCTTTTTTGTATCAAATCTATCTTATTTATATATTTATAAAGTATAAAGCTTAATATTAAATACATATGTTTTAGCTCTTGTTATTGCTTTAGTTTTGCCACCAAATGATCTGTGATGAAAAATAACATTTTTACGAGTTGGAGGGGAAACTACAGCTGTCCTGCTTATTCTTACACTAGTTGGATTAATTTCAATATTAAAGTCTCCTCCATTTACAGTGTAACTGTTTGGAGCATACATAGATGGCTTGTCAATACCAATAATTTCAACTGGTTCCCTATCCGCATTGCTATATACATATTTTACTTCAACAGCCATTTCTACATGTTGAGATGTGTCATGTCGAGATGTGTTATCTATTCTAAAATCCTTGCATACAGTTTTATATTTAATTTCTTCGGTTGACTTCTTATTTAATGATTGGTATTTTGCCAATACTTTTTTATTCTCCTCTTCGTTAATCCTTTTTGCTTCATCTACTGTTATTTTTTGTTTTTCCGCTAAACTCTCAATATAACGTTCTTCCGCACTTTTATCCGAGTGTGTTTTATCTAAGCAACCACCAGCTGCATAAGCTTTAACATTAAAATTACTCAAAAACATACTAACAACTAATGCAAATGTAAACAATATAGCCAAATTTTTTTTAAGCTTAGTAGTCATAAATCTCACTCCTTTACCTTAATGTATATTCTGAATATTGAATATATTGATATACTATATTCAGTATATACATTATTTTTTATTGCCATCAAGCTCCATATATTACTGCATTTTGGTTTTATTATCTAATTTCTGAGAAAAGCTTGCAAATACTTCCTTTCCCTATTGTTCCCTTTTTATACTGTTTTTAAATCCTATATATAAATATTTCAATATACTTTAATACATACCTTCAATTTGCAATTCAAAATCATTAATGAACAAATTACAGCGGAGATAAGAAAAATATATGGAATGAACATAGAGTGAGCATTTAGATGTTCTTAGGATTAAAATGTACTGGTAGGGAACGGTCAAGACCGTTCCCTACAGCTGTCTGGCATTTTAATCCTTANNTTTTTCTTATCGCAGCGGTGAATTAAATCATACAAAAAAGCCTTTGAAATCATTATGCTGATTTCAAAGGCTTTTAATAGTAAATTCTTTTATTTTTTTCTCCATACAGATCTTGCAAATGCAAATTTTTCTTTCCCATCTACACTTGTTATGCTGCTGCCAAATTCACATTTGTCATCATCTTCGTTTAGTATAGTGCAGCTCGAAAGAATAGTCTCGCCATAATATGTTTCCTTTTTGTATAATACCTCAGCCCCTTCTAATATATAATTGTCATAAGCTTCTTTAGGTATAGTTTCAAGCATCCACTCAACATATTTGACATTATTTACATGTTCGTTAGTATCAATATCACTTCTTCTTACAAAGAATTGTTTGCTGTTATCAAGTTCAAAATTTGGTCTAAATTTTCTAAAATCTACATCTAGTCCTCTGTCATTCTCAAAATATCCAAAAGCCTCAGTAATTTCATCCGGTATTCTTACAGGTCTTCTTTTTTCAATATCAAAAAATATCCAAAGGGACGTTGCCCTTCCAATAATGTTTTCGTTTGCATCCCTTATACAAAATTCTCTTGTTGCATAAAACTTATTAAAACCTGAAGCCCATGTTTCAACAGTAATCTTTTCATTCCACATAGGTCCCCTCTCCATATTAATGCAGCAATGAGTAATAACCCACCCGAAACCATTTTCCTTTAATCTTTTAACTCCATAACCAATACTTTCCGAATGTTCTACTGCAGTTTCTTCAAGATAATTTAATATAGATGTAGGAGTTGCCTTATCATTTTTATTTATTTCATAATAGCCAACTTCAAAGGTTTTTTTAAATTTTAATTTTTTAGATTCAGAAATATCATTCATATTTTAACCACTCTGCTTTCTTATTTTATAGCTTCACAGCTTTTATCATTCTTGTTTTTGTTAAGTTTTTTGTCTATACATCTATCTATCCAAATCTTGATTATTGCAATTACAGGAACACCTAAGAACATTCCTGCAACTCCAAATAACCCGCCTCCAAGTATAACGGCGAGAATAATCCATACTGGATTTAATCCTACCATATCGCCAAGTATTTTAGGCCCCAAGTACCAGCCATCAAACTGCTGAAGTAAAAATAAAAATATGAATACCCAAAGCGCCATAATTGGGCTGCTGAAAATAACAATTATTACTCCAAACACCATTCCTATAAATGGTCCAAAATATGGAATCATATTTGTAATTCCAACTACCATACTAATTATAGCAGTATAAGGAGCTTTTAAAATTGAAAGGCCTACAAAGCACAATACCCCAATAATTGATGAATCAATAAATTTTCCTACAATATATCTTGAGAAGATTTTATCTGCTTCTGCACCAAAAGCAAATATACCTTTTGATTTTTCTTCTCCAAATAATGCTCTTATTATCCTCTTAGTCCCCTCTGTAAACTTTTCCTTATCCTTTAGCATATATATTGATATTAAAAGTCCTATTATAAATTTAATAAAACCTGATGTAAAACTAATAATTTTTGTTGCAAAAGCTTTTAATTTTTCATTAATAAAGTTTCCTGCTTTTTCAGCAAAGCCATTTACATTTTTCTGAAGCTGTGCACTTATACCAGTATCACTTGATTTTTCAAACTTTGGTAATTTATCATTAATAAATTTTTCTGTCTGTTCAGCATATTGAGGCATTTCTTTTACAATTTGTTTCGCGTTTTCAATTGTCTTAGGAGCCATAATTCCAATTGTAAATGCAATAGCCCCAATAAATATAGCATAAACAACAATAAGGCTTAAGTATCTCTTCCACTTCCACTTATTTTCAAAATATCTCATTAGCGGATTTAAAAAATATGCAATACCAAAAGCCCAAATAAACGGCAGCAACATAGAAAATAAATATTTAAGCCCCTTAAGGAGTGCCTTAGGATTATCAATTATTTTATAACAAATAAATGAAATTATTAGTAACGGTAGTATTTTAATATATGGTATCTTTTTCTTCATAGTAATCCCCGCCTAACTGTAAAATATATCTAAAATTATATCACATAAAAAATAATATTAAAATAATATTAAATTTACATATTTAAAAATAAGTAACTTTAATATTAAAAAATGTGTATTTTATAATTCTTTTTAATTTTTTGTCACAATTTGTCTCTCTCTGCTTATTATATACAAAAAGCAGGGGGAGGTGTATTTATGCTAACTTCTTTTATAATAAACTTCAGGGAAGTACTTGAAATGCTTCTTGTTATTGTTCCCATGCTTATTTATGTAAATAAGATAAATCAAAAAAGCTTAGAAAAATATATATTTGCTGGAACTGCAGCTGGAGCAATAAGCAGTATTTTAGTTGGGTGGTTAATTTTCGAAAAAATAAAAGGGTTTGAAGGAATATCTGAGCAAATATTTCAAGGGTCAATTATGATTTTTATATCTATGCTTTTACTTTATAATATAGTAATAATTCAAAAACAAAATAAATACTCTGATAATAATGCTGAAAATAATAATATTGATTATAAACTTACAAGTGCAAGCTTATTTCTCGTCCCTTTTTTAACAGTGTTTAGAGAGGGAATGGAAATAATACTGTTTTTACTCCCAATTGTATATAAAAGCCCATTTAATGTAATAATCGGAGCCTTGGGAGGCATACTCATATCAATATTAATAATTCTTTTGGTATACAAAACAACGATAAAGCTTAGTATTAACCTCCTTTTCAGTTTATTAACTTTGTTTTTAATCATAATCGGTGCAATAATGTTCGGTGAGGGAATTATGAAGCTATTATCTCCTGAAACATCTTCATTAAAAACTGCTGGTGCCATGGCATATGGCATTCCTTTAACATTTTTATTTTTAAAGCGTGAAACAAAAAAATACATTAAAAATTAATGCTTATTTAAGTCAAACGGCTGCTGTGCCCCCAAGTTGGCTCTTCTAAGACTTAGTGTTGGAAAAAGGTATATCTTATAAGAAAGTTCCACCTGAGTCTTAGAATCACCTCATTTATTTAAATTTTTTAAATAAAATATAGCAAGCTGTGTTCTATCCCTAAGCCCAAGCTTGTCAAGAAGCAGTGTTACATAATTCCTAACTGTTCCCTCTCCAAGATAGAGTTTTTCTGCTATTTCTTTATTTGAAAAGCCCTCACCAATTAATTTTAAAATATCAAATTCCCTTTCAGTTAAATTATAATCTTTATATGACCTTTTATTTTCAATATTTTTAACCATATTTGAGATTTTATTTAATACATCCTTTTCAAAAACTGTATTTCCTCTATAAACTGCTCTTATACTATCTGCAATGCTATCTATAGGCTGACTTTTTAATATATACCCCTCTGCTCCATTTTTTAAAGCTTCTTTTATATACTCATCATCCTTAAATGTGGTTAATATTATTATCCTTATTTTACTGAAGCTTTGTTTTATAAGTTTTGTCCCAAGTACACCATCTAAAACAGGCATCCTTATATCCATTAAAACAACATCTGGATTAAGCTCACTGCAAAGCCTAAATGCCTCCTCCCCATTTTGAGCTGTACCAACAACATCAATATCCTCTTCAAGATTTAGCATTATCTTTAAGCTATCCCTTATAAGTGCATCATCATCAGCTACTAAAACCTTCAAATACACTCCCCCCCTCACCAAAATCAAGCGGAATAATACACACAATTAAAAATCCATCTTCTCCGCTTATGGATATGCTCCCTCCTGCATTTTTAACCCTTTCTCTCATACCGCTTAATCCTAATCCTTCTTTAATATTCACAGCGCCTTTCCCATTATCCTTTATGTAAAGCCTTACAAATTTTTCGTTCACATCAAGTCTTATAATTATATTATCAGCATTTGAATACTTTGAAGCATTTGTTAAAGCTTCCTTTATATTAGTATTAATTATTTCCACTATACTAGACGGAATAGATAATACATCTCCTGTATGTTTAAAATCAACATTGCAAAATTTAAATTCCTTAATTAATTTTTCAATATAACCAATTCCAATTTCCTCTTTAGGTTTAATATTGTAAGCTGTATTCCTTATAACTGTAAGTGAGTTGGAAACGCCTTCAATGGAACTTTCAAGATACTTTTTTGCTGTTTCATCATCCTTATTATAAAGCTTTTGAACTACTTGAAGCTCCATAAGTATCCCTGCCATACTATGTCCTATGTTATCATGAAGCTCTCTTGCAATCCTGTTTCTTTCCCTTATTTCAGTTATATGCTCAATTTCTTTTTCTGAATTTAAAAGACGGGCTTTTGTGCTTTCAAGCTCATATCTGAGCTGTCTTTCATAATCAAAAGACTTTTTAAAAGTTTTCTCCCTATTATTAAAAAGCTTCATAATATAACCATACATCATACTAAGTCCAAAAGACATTATAAATATGTAAACTTCAGAATTTTTTGCAAAATATATGCCTGAAATAAATGAAAGAATTAAACCTAAATAATAACCCGAATATATAAAATTAAAGGCAAGAACTCCATAAAGCGGTGAAAAACTATAGTTTAAATAAGTACCATAACTTATAAGTAAAAGTTCTGCAATGATTGTAAAATAATTTTGTTTAAATCTTTCAACTACTATATCCGATGAAACAGCAGCTAAAAAAATAGCAACTTCTAATGGAGTTATTTCAGTAGTTGCCGCAAGTTTAACTATAGTAAATAAAAAAAGGAAACATTTAAATAGGTAATTTTTATTCATGTAAATCAACTTCCTAATATTAAATATATATACATTATATCAAAAAAGTTCATTCAATTAACTATTTTAATTGAATGAACAAAATTATATATTAAATACAGCATATCATTTATCAATGTCTGCTTTTCTAATAATTCCAAGGAGGAAAAATACGGCTGAAAATAAAAGTAATATTAAAAGTTCATATTTAATGTCCCAAATACCTGTTGAAAAAAATGCTTTTTTTGCTCCTTTTAAAACCCATGTAGTTGGAACGAAATTTGATATTTCTATAAGAAACTTTGGCATTATCTCCCTTGGCCAAAAACATCCCCCAAGCATGCACATTGGTGTAATAACAAGGGAGGTAATAGCTCCAGCCTGCCTGCCGTCCTTTGAAATTGAGCTTATTAAAAATCCTAAAGTAACAGCAACAAGAGAAAATGCAGAAAACAATATAAAAATACTTTTTATATTAGGTCCAAAATCAGCTCCAAGCACTTTTATCATAAATAAGAACAAAATAATTGTTTGAAAAATTGAAAGCACATAATAGCTCAGTGTATTTTGAAACATATAAGATTTAGTACTTATTGGTGCAGAAAATACTCGATAAAACGTTTTATTTCTTTTATCTTCAAGGGAAAGATTAGAAGATGTCAGTGAAAATATCAGCATCCCCATCACTACAAACCCTAATGAAGAATAAGTAAGTACTCTTTTCCTATTCCCTAATGGCTTAAATTCCGCTTTAAAACTTCCATCTTCATAATACTCAAGTGCCTTATAAAATTTTTTGCTGTCCCCTCCACAGCTTTTTGCAATATTTTTAATGGAACTTACAAAACTATTTATATATATATTAATAGGGACAGATATATTAGTTTCTTTTATTTTATAACCTCTTAGTTTTACATCCTCTCCTTTTATTATTTTTTCTGTAAATCCTTTATCAATAACAAGTGCATAATCAATTTGCTCATTTAAAAGCTTTTCGTTTATTTCTTCCTCTTTAATATCTTTTAAATTCACATTAGAGTTTATCATATTGACAATCATTTTTGATAATGAAGTATTGTCCTTATCTATTACCGCCGCATTTAATTTATTTATATTTCCATTTCCCATTATAAACATTATAAATATTAATGGAGTAAGGATCATATTTATAATATTTCCTTTATCTCTTATTATTCTCTTTATATTATTTATAAAAATACTCAATTGTAGCTCCTCCTCCCTAAAACTGATGTTACAGCATAAAAAACAATTGACATTATCGTAAGACCAGCAATTGCAAAATATATGTCTGAAGCTTTTCCCCCATAAATATTTGTAAACAATGCGTTTTGAGCTAAATAATTTGGCGAGAACTTACTAATTTTTTCAACAAATGGGCCAAGAATATCAACTTTAACATATCCCCCTGATATAAAAGTAAAAAATGGAACAATTAAGTCTACAAAATTTGATGCTTTATTATAATCTCTAAACACTTCATATATAAGCATTCCTAAGCTTATTGCAAAAACTGAAAATATAAAAAGTATTAAAATGGTTATTAACAAATTCCCGCTCCAGTTTGAGTTGTAAACATATTTTGTAAAAATCATTAATAAAATTTCCTGTAAAAATAAAGTTAGAACATTTCCTATAGTTTTTCCTATATTTATTTCATAGCCGTGAATGGGAGCACTTTTAATCCTTGTATAAGTATTTGTATACTTATCTTCTACCAATGAATACATCCCATAATACATCCCATACATCATTATCATAACAAGCATAGTTACAGAATAGTAATCAATAGCTCTTGGAATTTTACCTTTATATGATATTCCTTCATTATCAATATTTTCATAATCCTTATAGTTATTTATCTTCCCACCTGTTTTATAAACGGCGTCATAAGCATTGGCTCCATTTATAAAACCATCCACTATATTTTTTACAACAGATTCCCCTTCAAGATAATACTCGCAGGTTAAAACTTCAATGCATCCCTTTTCACCACTTTGAATATTTGAAGAAAAATCTTCTGGAATGTGAATAAATGCTGCAATATCCCCGTTTTCCACATCCTTCTTACCTTTTTCATAGGATTTTATATCTTTTATTTCTATTAAACTCTTTATTTCTTCATTATTTAAAAACTCATCAAACTTCTTAGATAAAGTCCCTTCATCCTCATTTAAATAATACACAGAAAACTTTTCAAAATTAGTTGGAGTAAAAAATGAATTAAGAGCTGTACCTAAAATTAAAATAAGAATAATAGGAAGAAGCATTTGAATCTTTAAAGTTTTAGTATCCCTGAAACTTTTAATTATTGTATAATATGCTGTTCTTAAAACATTCATAAAACCACCTCCTAATCCCTGAGCTTTTTCCCTGTAAGGGTTAAAAACACGCTTTCAAGTGTAGGCTTTTCCATGTTAACGCTTACAACTTCTGAGCCTGATTCTACAATGGCATCAATTATTTTCCCTAAATTGCCGCTTCCTTTTTTTGATATTATAAAAAGCTCATTTCCCTCAATGCTGCATTCTTTTACTCCATTTATGCCTTTTATTTTTTCAATCAATGTAAAGCTTAATGAAGAAACTTCTATTTTCACTCTTTCTTCAACAGCAACCAAATCCTTAAGCTCTTCCTTCGTCCCTTTTGCAATGACTCTGCCTAGGTCCATTATTATAATATCAGTACATATTTCCTCAACCTCTTCCATATAATGAGATGTGTATATTACAGTTGAACCCATTTTATTAAGCTCTTTTACTGAGTTTAATATGTGCTTTCTTGATTGAGGATCAATTCCAACCGTAGGCTCATCCATAATAATAAGCTTAGGATGATGAACAATAGCACAAGCAATATTAAGTCTTCTTTTCATCCCCCCAGAAAACTTTTTAGGGAAATCTTTTTCCTTATCAATTAGCCCAGTAAACTTTAGGGCTTCAAGACTTCTTTCTTTCAAAAGGCTCCCTCTTATTCCATATAAGCTCCCAAAATAAGATACATTTTCATAGGCAGTAAGATCATCATAAATAGCTATTTCTTGAGGTACAATACCTATATCCCTTTTTATTTCGATTTCGGATTCTTTTAAATTTTTCCCAAAAACTTTTATTTCTCCGCTATCTATTTTTGATAATCCAAGTATTGTGTTTATAGTAGTAGTCTTTCCTGCTCCATTTGGTCCTAAAAATCCTACTATTTCTCCTTCCCCTATCTTCATATTTACATTATCTAGAGCTAAAAAATCCCCATACCTTTTAACCAAGTTTTCTATAGAAAGTATCATATAAATTCGCCCCCTATTTTTTCTAATTATATGTTACCAAATTATAGAAATAATAATAGTTACATAAATCACTATAGGTCATGACATTTGTAATATGTTATAATCGTTGTTATGAGATTATAATTTACTACTGGAGGTTAAAAATGGACAATTCTAAAGAACTAGAACAAGGCAACATAAAAGATTTACTTTTTAAATTTTCACTCCCTGCAATTGTTGGGATGATGGTGAATGCGCTTTATAATATTGTTGATACAATATATATAGGACATATGAAAGGAACAGGTTCTACTGCCCTTTCAGGTATTGCAATAACTTTCCCCTTATCTACAATAATTATGGCTTTTGGAATGCTTGTAGGTGTTGGCTCGTCATCACTTATTTCCATAAGGCTTGGTCAAAAAAGAAAAGAGGATGCAGAAAAAATATTATCTAACGCCTTTGTACTTGATATAATAATTTCAAGTGCAGTTGGAATACTTGGGTATATTTTTGTAGAGCCAACTCTTAAGCTATTTGGGGCCAAAGGGGACGTATTGATTTATGCTAAAAGCTATATATCTATAATTCTTCTTGGGGCACCACTTCAAAACATTGGATTTGGGATGAACAATGTCATCCGTGCTGAAGGTAACCCAAACAGAGCAATGATTACAATGCTGTCAGGTGCAATTTTAAATATTATACTTGACCCTATATTTATTTTTGTTTTTAACATGGGCGTTGAGGGTGCTGCTATTGCAACTGTTATATCCGAAGCTTTAAATACTTTCCTTGTAGTTTCATATTTTGCAAGTTCTAAAAGCCATCTGCATATTAAAAAGGATTATTTAAAGCCAAATGCCCCAATAATTAAAGATATATTTGCCATAGGTATGTCTCCATTTTTTATGCAAATTGCATCAAGTGCAGTTACAACCTTTTATAACCAAGGGCTTTTAACTTATGGCGGTGATAAAGCTGTGGCTGCTATGAGCATTATAAATAAAATTTCTATGCTGATTTTTATGCCTATATATGGAATAAATCAAGGTTCTCAGCCTATAATTGGATTTAATTATGGGTCAAAAAAATATGACAGAGTTAAAAAGACCTTAGGTCTTGCCATTAAAGCTGCAGATATCATTGCATGTATTGGTTTTGTTATGGTTGAATTTTTCCCTTCCATTCTTATTAAGTTATTCAACACTGAAGATACAGAGCTTATAGCTATTGCAGTTCGGGGAATAAGAATTGATTTAATGTTTCTTCCCATAATTGCTTTTCAAATTATAAGTTCAAACTATTTTCAGGCTATTGGAAAGGCTAAAATTTCAATGTTTCTAAGTGTTTTAAGACAGGTAATTATTCTTATTCCACTTATATTAATACTTCCAAGGTTCTTTGGCCTTAATGGTCTTTGGTTTTCTGCACCAGTTTCTGATATTGTATCTGCTGTAATTACAGCAATATTTTTAATTAGAAATATTAAAAGCTTACCTTCAATGTAACGATAAAAGTAGCGTTATATTGTTTTATATAATATAATAATTTTATTGGGTAATGTTTCCCATAAAAGTTTAAGGAGGGCTGCTTATGAAATTTAAAGATTTCCCATATAAAAGACCTAATCTCAATGAAGTATCAGCAAAATTTGAAGGCCTTTTGAAGAGGTTCAATGAAGTAAATACTTTTGAAGCGCAAAATGAAGCAATGAAGGAAATTAATGCTTTAAGAAGCGAAGTTGAATCTATGGCTCAAATTGCATACATTAGGCACACCATTGATACAACAGATAAGTTCTATGAAGAAGAGCAGAATTTTTTTGATGAAGTGACACCACTTTATGAGGGGTTAATCATTAAATACTATCGTGCTTTAGTTAACTCTAAATTTAAAAATGAACTTGAAGAAAAATGGGGAAAACAAATTTTCACCCTTGCTGAGCTCACACTAAAAACTTTTTCACCAGAGGTTGTTTCAGACATGCAGGAAGAAAATAAGCTTTACAGTGAATATACAAAGCTTATAGCTTCAGCTAAGATACCTTTTGAAGGAGAGGAGAGAAATCTTTCGCAGCTTACGCCTTTCATGACATCTAAAGACAGGGAAATGAGAAAGAAAGCCAATAATGCAAAGTATGCTTTCTTTGCTAAAAATGAAGAAAAATTTGATGAGATATATGACAAACTTGTAAAGGTAAGAACAAGAATTGCTAAGAAGCTTGGATATGAAAACTTTGTTGGGCTTGGCTATGCAAGAATGAATAGATCTGATTATGATGCAAAAATGGTAGCTAATTTTAGAAAGCAAGTTTTAGACAATATTGTCCCTGTTGCAACTGAACTTAGAGAAAGGCAAAGAGTAAGGCTTGGCCTTGATTCACTTAAGTATTATGATGAAACGCTTTCATTTAAATCAGGAAATGCAAAACCAAAGGGAGACTCTAATTGGATTTTAAATAATGCAAAGAAGATGTACTCTGAGCTTTCACCTGAAACAAAAGAATACTTTGAATTTATGACAGAAAATGAACTTATGGATCTCGTAAGTAAAAAAGGTAAAGCCGGTGGAGGATACTGTACTTACATAAGTAAATATAAGGCTCCATTTATATTTTCAAACTTTAATGGGACTTCAGGAGATGTAAATGTTTTAACTCACGAAGCAGGACATGCTTTTCAATGCTATACTAGCCGCAACTTTGAAATTCCTGAATACAATTTTGCAACCTCTGAAGCTTGTGAAATACATTCAATGAGCATGGAGTTCTTTACATGGCCGTGGATGCAGCTTTTCTTCCTTGATGATGCAGATAAATATAAATTCACTCATTTAAGTGAGGCACTTTTATTTATACCTTATGGTGTTACTGTAGATGAATTTCAGCACCGTGTATATGAAAATCCTGATATGACACCAGCTGAAAGAAAAAAAGTATGGAGAGAAATAGAAAAGAAATATATGCCTTATAGAGATTACGATGGAAACGAATACCTTGAAAGAGGCGGATGGTGGTATCAGCAGCTTCATATATTTGGAATGCCATTCTACTACATTGACTACACCTTAGCACAAATATGTGCATTCCAGTTCTGGAAGAAATCACTTGATAACAGAGAAGAAGCTTGGAATGATTATTTAAGGCTTTGCAAGGCTGGAGGAAGCAAATCTTTCCTTGAACTTGTTAAGCTCGCTAACCTTAAATCACCATTTGAAGATGACTGCATAAAATCAGTAATTGATTCCATAAAAAATTGGCTTAGCAAAATTGACGATACAAAATTTTAACGGTGCCAGCCTCTTGACATTTGACATTTAAATGAATATGTAAACATCAAATAAAACCATGCATAAAAAAGCCGGAAAGTTGATTTATAACAATCACTTTTCGGCTTTATTACAAGATACATCTTAAAATTGAAGTCAACCATCCCTTTTATTATTAATATAGTAAAATAATTATTTAATAATATTTTTTAGTGTATGCTCATTCTTTATCTTATCAAAATCCTTATATGCATATATAATAATTGGAATTACAGAGACACAAATAGCAGCCAAAATTGGTACAATAAACTTTAAAGAACTATGATCATAAATCCCATTTCCTATAAGTGAATAGCACACTGTTCTTGGCATCAGCCCTAACATTGAAGATGCAATGTATTTTTTATAGCGGAACTTTGTTGTTCCAAGAAATGCACTTACAACATCAACGGGGAAAATTGGTATCAACCTTATAATAAGTACAGACTTAAACGAGTGTGCTTTTTCCTTTATATTGATGTCTAAATTAAATTTTCTTTTTGCTTTTTTCTTACTTGCAATTTTTTCAACAAAAGATTGTCCAAAAAATCTTCCAAGAATAAATGGAACCGTAAGTTCTAAAAAAATTCCTGCCAAGTTAATTAAAACAGCTTGAATAGGGCTAAAAACAATACCAGCTGCTATATTTACAAATGATACCGGTATAGCTAGCATAAAAATTTTAACACTGTACAATAGCCAAAAACCTAAAACTGTAAATTTAGAATTAGTATTAATATATGCTACTATTCCCTCTACACTACATCCATTTCCATGAGGAAGCTTAATGATTAAATAAACTATTGCTGCAGCTAATAGAAAATAAAGTATGAATTTAATATATTTTAATGTTTTATTCATTATACCTCCCCTTTAAAAGTATTAAAATCTAATTGGATATTCAAGAATCTTACCATGTGAGATATGAATGTTCTATCTATTATGATACATCATTTTAAATACAAATACCACAAGAATATCTTGTGGTATTTATCTATTTTCAAGGCTTCACCTTCTATAAGAATTCTGCTTTTCTGCTTCGGTGAGAGTAGGCCCCTCACCGAAGTTTCGATGTTAAGCTTTAGTTTAAGAGTTCATTTTAAAAAGCTGGAACTATACTCCCCTTGTACTTTTCTTCTATAAACTTTCTAATTTCCTCAGAATTTAGGGCTTTTGATAGTGCTTTAATATAATCCTTGTCTTTATCCTCTTTTCTTACAGCTAAAACATTTGCATAAGGTGAATCCTTACCTTCAATTAGAAGGGCGTCTTTTAAAGGATTTAATCCTGCACTTAATGCGAAATTTGTGTTAATAACTGAAATATCTACATCATTAAGCGTTCTTGGAAGCTGTGCTGCTTCAATTTCTTGTATATCATATTTTTTAGGGTTTTCTGTTATATCAACCTTTGTTACAAACTCACCGCTTTTTAATTTTATAAGCCCTGCTTTTTCAAGAAGCCTTAAAGCCCGCGCTTCATTTGTAGGATCATTTGGAACAGAAATAACAGCTCCGTCTTTTAATTCCTTAATGTCTTTTATTTTATTTGAGTAAACTCCCATTGGTTCAATATGAACTTTAACTGTGTAATCGAGGTTCAATTTCTTTTCTGAATTAGTCTTATTTAAAAATGGAACGTGCTGAAAGAAGTTGGCATCAATGTCACCTTCTGATAGAGCAATGTTAGGCATTTGGTAATCATTAAATTCTACTATTTTAATCTTGTATCCTTCCTTTTCAAGAATCTCTGCTGCCTTTTCCATAATTTCCTTATGAGGGGCAGGAGATACCCCAACTACTATCTCCTTTTTGTCCTTACTTTGAGCATTAGCATTCTCTTCGCTTTTACCGCATCCTGCAAAACTCATAACTAATAAAATTGATATAAATAACGCTAGTAATTTTTTCATTA
>DHEX01000117.1 GCA_002400085.1 Clostridiaceae bacterium UBA4839
CGGAGCCAAACCGTTAAAGAATGGGCAGTATCGATTAAATTCTGTACTGTAAAAGTGAGCTTATAGCTAATTTAGGTGGTACCACGGAAGTAATCCCTTTCGTCCTTTTATGGATGAAAGGGATTTTTTTATATTATAAAAGCATGGCCATGCTATATACGTTGTATTTTGTATAGAAAAGGGGAGATAAAATATGGAGTGTATAAAGGAGAAATCTTTAATTATACCATTAAAGTATAAATCAAAATTAAATTTTAAGGAAACACAAATTGCAATTAAAAACATAAAGGATTATTTTGAATCAAGGCTTGCCTCAAAATTAAACCTGGTTAGAGTTTCAGCACCCTTATTTGTAAGGCCTGAAACTGGAATGAATGATAACTTAAATGGAATTGAAAGACCTGTGTCTTTTGATATAAAAAGTATAAAAAATGCTAAGGTAGAGATAGTACAATCATTGGCAAAATGGAAAAGGATTGCCTTAAAAAAGTATGGATTTAAATCCAATGAGGGTCTTTATACAGATATGAATGCAATTAGAAGAGATGAAGATTTAGATAACCTTCATTCTATATATGTTGACCAATGGGATTGGGAAAAGGTTATCGACAAAAAAGATAGAAATATTGAAACGCTTAAAAAAACTGTGATGAATATTTACCAAGTTTTTAAGGAGACAGAGGCATATATTTGTACAATTTACCCTAATTATGAGAAAATTTTACCTCAGAAAATATATTTTATAACCTCTCAAGAACTTGAAGATTTATATCCGGATTTTTCACCCAAACAAAGAGAAGATGCAGTTGCAAAGGATAAAGGTGCAGTATTTATCATGCAGATAGGCGGTAAACTTAAATCAGGGAAACCACACGATGGGAGATCTCCGGATTATGATGATTGGAAATTAAATGGGGATATCATATTTTGGTATCCAGTATTAAATAAGGCTATAGAATTATCATCCATGGGCATAAGGGTTGATGAGGATGCATTAGATGCTCAGCTAAAGCTAGCAAATTGCATAGAAAGAAAAGACTTAGAATATCATAAAATGCTTTTAAACGGTGAGCTGCCATATACTATAGGCGGAGGGATTGGTCAATCAAGAATTTGTATGTTTTTTTTAAGAAAAGCACATATTGGAGAGGTGCAGGCAAGTATTTGGCCGCAAAAGATGATTGAGGAATGTAAGAAAGCTAATATATTTCTCCTTTAGAAAAGATTTCAGACAAGCTGTAGGGAACGGTCTTGACCGTTCCGCCCCCCGATTCCGTGCATCTCCCAGAGGAACGGTCAAGACCGCTCCCTACAAGTTTTTTAATTCTAAGAACATCTAAATGCTCACTTTATGTTCATTCCATATATTTTTCTTATCTTCGCGGTGAATTAAATCTAAATTACAAATTGCAGAAGAAATAAATAAGATGTGGACAAAGAAATGAAATGATGCTAAAATATTTATGTTAAGCGGGTGTGGCGGAATTGGCAGACGCGCTAGATTCAGGTTCTAGTGGGAAACTATGCAGGTTCAAATCCTGTCACCCGCACCACATTTATAAAGGTTTTGAACAATTTTCAATTAAAAAGCAATTAAAAAACCTCAGTAGATTCTTTTAAAAAGATATGAGGGATTTACTGCGTGAAAAGGGGAACAATAGCTCCTTTATTTTTTAAATTGCATGGGGGCAAAAAATGTTTCTTTATATAATAAATTATCAATATTATGAATTTGATTTGTGCAAGCTTGAAATGAAATGCCTTTTTTCACAAGTTCCTTATTCAAAATATCTGATTACTGATAAAGAAATAGATGTTGACAGAAGCCCCTTTGTAAAATCATTAATTGATATAAAGCTTACTGCATCCTCACTTAATAGCTTAGTTTATAAGATTAGGGCTTTAAATATAGCTTATAATAATTTTAAAGTTAAATATATAGATATAGAAAAAGATATGGAGTTTGAAGAAAGGCATAAAATTGAGGGAATAATAGGTTATGATATTATAGGAAATGCTAAACTTCATGATCCAGATATAACTCTTGGTATAACAAAATTAAATAATGAATGGATATTTGGGGAATATAAAAAAAGTAATATTATTTGGAAGAAGCATGATGAAAGACCTTACTATTACTGCAATTCTCTTTCAACAAGGGTATCAAGAGCCATAGTAAATATTGCAGCAGGAAGGGATTTAAATGTAAAAATGGTTGATCCCTGCTGTGGTATTGGAACTGTAGTAATGGAAGCATTATCTATGGGAATTGATATAAAAGGCTTTGATATTAATCCCCTTATTATTGACAATGCTAAAGCCAATCTTTCATTTTTCGGATATGATGATTCTTTAGTTTCTGTAGGGGACATACATAATTTAAATGATTATTATGATGTGGTAATTTTAGATCTTCCTTATGGAGTACTTTCAATATCATCAATTAATGAACAAAAGGATTTAATTAAATGTGCTTCTAAATTAGCACCTAAAATGGTTATTGTAAGCATTAAGGTTTTTGATGATTTAATTAAATCTTTAGGATATAAAATTGTTGATAGCTGTGAGGCAGCAAAGTGGAAATTTAAAAGGCATATAACGGTATGTGAATTAAATAAATAAAGAGGCGGTGTTATGAGAAATACAAAGCAGAGAGAAGCAATAATTGAAGTGCTGAAAAATGGAGATCATCTTTCGGCTGAGGATATTTATAGTAAAGTAAATGAAACTATGAAGGTTGATTTATCTACAGTATATAGAAACTTAAACATCATGTATAATAATGGCAAAATAGTTAAAGTTACCACTTCTGATGGGGTTAATAAGTTTTGCCTTAGCATTAGACATCACAGCCATCTTATTTGTTTAAAGTGCAACAAAATATATGAAATTCCATGCTGCTTATCCAATGAACTTCATGAAATATGTAATAAAATGGAGTTCGATGATAGGGAGCATAATATAAATGTTTATGGGTACTGTAAGGAATGTAGCAAAAAAATGAAGGGTAAAGATTAATCTTTACCCTTTTACTTAAATTTGTGATTTTACCCTATTTATTGCTGATTTAAACTGAGGAATTAGTGATATAGCTATACAAATAAGGCCATCTATTAAGATTACTGAATTGTATGCTAATGAATAAATTACAGGAGCCTCACCAGCCTGCTTTGCGTATTCAACAAAAAACAGGGTGCCTGATAAAAATGAAAAAAAGAATCTAAATATGGTACCTATTGCAAGGCTTAGGCTGAAGTTCTTTTTTGACAGCCCTGCAAGACCAAGAGCACCAAAAGCAAGAGGGTAGTCTAAAACAACTTGAAGCGGATGAATAATAAATGGATCCTGAATGAACTGCAAAAGTCCATAAACCATTCCAGCTATAATTCCATCTGTAGGACCAAACCAGTAAGCAAACAGCATAACAGGAAGCATACTTCCTGCAGTAATAGAGCCTCCCTGTGGCATTTTAAAGAATCTTATATATGATAGGACAAAAGATAATGCTATACATATGCTTCCATATGTAAGTTTTTTGGTGGTATTTTGCTTTTGCTTATCTTTTTTTAGTGTAAGTGAAATTAAAAATGCTGCTCCAATGATTACAAGGATGAATATCCATGATTGAAGCTTGATTTTAGAAATATCCATAAAAAAACCTCCATTTATACCGCAGCGCAAATTGGAGGAAGCTTAAGCTTTCCTTCGCTGGAATTGCCCAGGTCAGGTTCAAAGGGTCGAAGGATTTACCTTCCTCTCAGCATATAGCTCCCCTAGCGTTCGGTTTTTATTTATTTCATGGTTATTATAACATTATATTGTATAAAATTTCAATAGCCGTGTATTAAATCTAAATTGCGAATTGTAGGTAATCTTATATTCAATTGCATATTTTAAAATTAAACTTTCTTTTGCTTTAACTTATGTATATTTTATTGTAAACTATTTCTTAATATGATAACATTTTTTTGTGTATAATATAAATTTAGATAGGGTGATGTTTATGTATAAAATGATAGCTATGGATATGGATGGGACACTTTTAACTGATAATAAACAAATAACAGAAAAAACAAAAAAAGTAATAAACCTTGCAAGTAAAAAAGGAGTTAAGATTGCAGTTTGTACAGGAAGAATCTTTGCTTCTGCAAGGATATATGCAGAAACAATTGGAACAAAAACTCCAGTTATAGCTTCAAATGGGGCATATATAAGGGATAAAGATACCAATAAGGTAATTTATGAAAAGTACTTAAAAACAGATGAAGTGTTAAAGCTTGCAGAATTAACAAAGAAATATGGTTTTTATCCTCATTTTTACACATATAATACGATTATGTCTGAAAAGATGGTCTTTTCTTCTAAAAATTATAACGAATGGAATAAGGTTTTACCTGATGATGCTAAAGTTAACATCGTTATATGCAGCAGTCTTAAAGATAAGGTGCTTGAATATAATGGCAAAATTATAAAAATGGTTGTTGCATCAGATGAGAGCATAAGAATAAATGAGCTGAGAAATAAAATACAAAATGAATCTAATCTCTCAGTTGTATCTTCATTTCCAAACAGCTTTGAAGTTATGCCATATGGGACATCTAAAGGCAATGGCGTAAAAATTCTTGCAGATAAATACAATATACCTCCTGAAGAAGTCATATGTGTTGGAGACAGTGAAAATGATATAAGCATGATTCAATATGCAGGTCTTGGAATTGCAATGGGCAATGCTACAGAGGATGTTAAAATGGCAGCAGATTATATTACAGATACAAATGAAAACGATGGAGTTGCCAAGGCAATTGAAAGGTTTGTACTAAATAATTGATTTTTAACATTTAAATTATTTGTAAAATCTGATAAAATAATAGTATATAGGTAACTTTTAAATATATATTAATATTGGTATCATTTAATAACTTAAACGGGGGTAATATTTTGAATTTAAATATTGTTCTATATCAGCCTGAAATACCGCAAAATACAGGAAATATAGGAAGAACCTGTGTCCTTACAAATTCGAAACTCCATCTTATAAAACCGCTGGGATTTTCACTAGATGATAAATATGTAAAAAGGGCAGGTATGGATTACTGGAAAAATGTTGATTATGTCTGCTATGAAAGCTTTGAAGAGTTTTATGAAATAAATAAGGATAAAAAAATATATTTAGCTACAACAAAAGGAAAGAAGTTTTATACTGATGTTGAATATAAGAAGGGCGATTTCATTCTTTTTGGAAGGGAGTCATCAGGAGTAACAGACTACATGAGAGGGCTTCTTAAAGAAACATTGATAAAAGTTCCTATGATAAGCACTACAGACAGGTCGCTAAATTTAGCAAATACTGTTGCTATTGTAGCATATGAAGCATTAAGGCAGATGAGTTTTCCAGGAATGAAATAAAATGAGGAGGAGGCTCTTATGAATAAGATATATATTGTAACAGATAGTACTGCAGATATTCCTTCAAAATTCGCAAAAGAACATAATGTTTATGTTCTACCATTAACTATTACCCATAAAGGGAAAACTTATAGGGATGGAATAGATATTAACACAGAGGGTTTACTTAAAATGCTTCAAGATGAAGAACTCCCTAAAACTTCTCAAGTAAATCCCAAGTTATTTATGGATTTATATTCTAATATAATTAAAAAAGGTGGAGAAATTATTTCTATTCATTTATCATCGGGACTAAGCGGTGTTTATCAATCTGCATGTATTGCAAAAGACTTAATAGGAAGTGACAAAATCCATATATTTGATTCAAAGAATGTAAGCTTTGGCACAGGGCTTTTGGTTTATGAAACAGTAAGGATGGTGGAAAGCGGATATACAATTAATGATATAGTAGAAAATTTAAATTCACTTATTCCAAGGGTCAGAATGGAATTTGTAGTTGATACACTTGAATATTTGTCTAAGGGTGGAAGAATTTCAAATGTAGCTGCTACAGTAGGAAACCTTTTAAATATCAAGCCTATTGTATATACAAAGGATGGTAAACTTGAGGTTTTGGACAAACCAAGGGGTGCTAAAAGGGCTTATAATCGAATGATTCAGTATTTAGAGGAAGAAACTATTGATAAAAACTTATGCTTTTGTGTTGGAAATGTTGCATGTACAGATGAAGCAAATGAGGTTATTAAAATGATAAAGGATACTTTTAATATAAATGATATCTATACAATAAATGCGGGACCATCAATTGCAACTTATTGCGGCCCAGGGACAATTGGTATATATTTTTTTACAAGGGATGAAAAATAATTAATAAATTCAAATGGAATTATATATAATTTAAAAGTTTTAAAATAAGCTTATAGTCGAATAATTATGAAATAATTAAACAAAAAAGCAAAAATTGATTAAATACTGTTGGCAAATAAAGAAAAATAATATATAATAGAAATGTGATAAAAAAATAACATTGGATGAAGCAAGTAGGAGAGACCCAAAAGGGCGCCGAAGGGGTAAGTTTTATATGCCCTATAAAATGATACTCTCAGGCAAAAGTACTATTTGTGGACAGAACTCTGTAAAGCAGAGAATGTAATGGCACAATTACATTCTCTTTTTTTTATAATATTTTAAAATACATATATCAAATGATTCTTAAACTATGACAGACATTTCATAAAACAAAAAAATTTCAAATAAACAATCTACATTTAAAAGTAAACGAAATTTAATTTTAATTGGGGTGTTAAATTTGGTTGAAAAGCTAATAATAATTACGAACAATCCACTTTCAAAAGAATTTTTTAACGACAAATATGAAGTGCAATTTATAAATGGAAGTCTTATGGATGTTCTTATAAAAGTTAGAGATTTAATACACAAAGGTTATGTTCTTCTTACTCATCCTCTTATGGGCAGTGTAAAACCAAACCAAACACCATATAAAACTGTAGCTATTTCTAAATTACCAAAAGACAAAACTGATGAACAATCAGTATTAGTAATTGAAAACAGCATACAAACAGCACAAAAATTAATTAAATCAAAACCTTATAAAAAATGGCCTGAAGAAGTTCTAGAAGATTTTAGAGTAATTGATTTAGAGCTAATTAAAAGTATTTTTTAAAAACAAATTTAAAAAAATTGGGGTGAAGAGGATGCCAAAAATTTATGATATTCTAATTATTGGAGGAGGTCCTGCAGGACTTTCAGCTGGACTTTATGCATCAAGGTCAAGGCTTAGCGTTCTTGTAATTGAAAAGGGAAAATTTGGAGGCCAGGCAACAACTACAGCAGAACTTGAAAATTATCCTGGCTCAATAGAAAATTGTACAGGGCCTGCACTTACAGAGAGAATGAAAAAGCAGGCAGAAGACTTTGGAACAGAATTTGTTAAAGATGAAGTCCAAAGTGTAGACTTTTCAGGTGATATTAAAGTAGTTAATTGTTTAAGAGAAACTTATCAGGGAAAAGCAGTTATTATTGCAACTGGCGCAAATCCAAAACCTGGTGGATTTAAAAATGAACAGAATTTAAGAGGAAAAGGAGTTTCTTATTGTGCTGTATGTGATGCAGATTTCTTTGAGGGACTTGATGTAGCAGTAGTTGGTGGAGGAGATTCAGCTATAACTGAAGCAATTTATTTGACAAAATTTGCTGAAACAGTAACAGTTATTCACAGAAGGGATGCTCTTAGGGCAGTAAAATCACTTCAAGAAAAGGCATTTAAAAATCCAAAGATAAAGTTTATATGGAATAGCACTGTAGAAGAAGCAAAGGGTGATGAAATACTTGAATCCCTTGTCCTTAAAAATAAAATTACGGGAGAGCTTTCAGAGCTTCCTGTAAATGGTGTATTTGTATTTGTAGGTTTAATTCCGATAACTGAGGTGTTTGAAGGAAAAGTTACTCTTGATGATAAAGGCTATATTCCTACAGATGAGGAAATGAGGACAAATGTACCTGGAGTTTTTGCTGCAGGGGACGTTAGAGTTAAGACATTAAGACAAGTTATTACAGCTTCTGCTGATGGCGCAATAGCAGCTACTGCTGCTGAAAAATATATAAATGAAAAGTTTAATAAATAAATAGGAGGGGTTAACATGTTAGAGGTTAATAAGGAAAATTTTGAAACTGAGGTTAAAAACTATACTGAGAAACCAGTATTTGTTGACTTTTGGGGAGACAAATGTGAGGTTTGCAAACAACTTATGCCAGATGTTCACAAGCTCGAAGAAAAATATGGCGACAAAATCAAGTTCTGCAGTTTAAATACAAGCTCAAACAGAAGGCTTGCAATTGGTGAAAGAGTTTTAGGGCTTCCAACTATGATTATGTACAAAAATGGTGAAAAGGCTGAAGTTTTAACACCAGATAAAATCTCATCAATTGCTGACGTTGAGGAAATGGTTAAAAAATTTATATAACCATTTAAAAAATAGGGGAGGTGAAGGCTTTGCGCCTTGAGTTAGGTAATATATTTATTAAAGATCTTCAATTTGGACCAGAAACTAAGGTTGAAAAAGGAATCCTTTATGTAAACAAAGAAGAACTTTTAAAAGAAGTTTCAGGTGATGAAAAAGTTAAATCTATTGATTTTGACATTGTACACCCGGGGGATTCAGCAAGAATTATTCCTGTAAAGGATGTTATTGAACCAAGAGTTAAAGTTGAAGGAAAAGGCGGCATATTCCCAGGATTTATATCAAAAGTTGATACAGTAGGTTCAGGAAGAACAAATGTACTTAAGGGAGCTGCTGTAGTAACTACTGGTAAAATTGTCGGATTTCAGGAAGGAATAATTGATATGTCCGGGGAAGGAGCAAAATATACCCCGTTTTCAAAGACTCATAATTTAGTTATTACTTGTGAAGTTAATGATGATGTTAAACAGCATGAACATGAAGAAGCTATAAGAATGATTGGGCTTAAAGCTGCTGCTTATCTTGGAAAAGCTGGAAAAGATGTTCAGCCTGATGAAGTAAAGACTTATGAGACATTACCTTTATTAGAACAAGTTAAAAAGTATCCTAACCTTCCAAAGGTTGTTTACGTTTATATGCTTCAAAGCCAGGGACTTTTGCATGATACTTATGTTTATGGCGTTGATGCTAAGAAAATCATTCCGACATTTATTTACCCAACAGAGGTATTTGATGGAGCAATATTAAGCGGGAACTGTGTTTCTGCATGTGATAAGAACCCAACGTATGTTCATTTAAATCACCCAATTATTGAAGATTTATATGATAGAGATGGGAAGGATATTAACTTTCTTGGATGCGTAATAACAAATGAAAATGTATATTTAGCAGATAAAGAAAGATCATCAAATTGTACTGCAAAGCTTGTTGAATTTTTAGGAGCAGATGCAGCAATAATTTCAGAAGAAGGATTCGGAAATCCTGATGCAGACCTTGTTATGAACTGCAATAAGATTGAAGAAAAAGGAATTAAAACTGTACTTGTTACTGATGAATATGCAGGACGTGATGGAGCTTCACAGTCACTTGCAGATTCAACTCCAAAGGGCAATGCAGTTGTAACTGCAGGAAATGCTAATGAACTTGTTGTTCTTAAAGCAATGGATAAGGTTATAGGACATCCTGAAGCTGCTAATATTATAGCAGGAGGGTATTCAGGTTCATTAAGGCCAGATGGCTCAATTGAAGCTGAACTTCAGGTTATAACAGGATGTACCAGCGAAGTAGGATTCAACTATTTAAGTGCAAAAGGATTTTAAATTTTAAGTTCCAAATAAAAAGGAGGTAATTATCAATGTTAAAAGGTAAAAAAGTTATTGCAATTGGTGATAGGGATGGAATACCAGGACCAGCTATAGAGGCATGTGCTAAATCAGCAGGAGCAGATGTTGTATTTGCATCAACAGAATGTTTCGTTTGAACAGCTGCAGGTGCAATGGATCTGGAGATCCAACAAAGAGTTAAAGATATTGCTGAGAAATTTGGACCTGAAAATGTTGTAGTTATACTTGGAGGTTCAGAAGCAGAATCAGCAGGACTTTCAGCAGAAACAGTAACAGCAGGAGACCCAACTTTTGCAGGACCACTTGCAGGAGTCGCTTTAGGACTTAGAGTATACCATGTAGTTGAGGATGAAGTAAAAAATGAGTTTGACCCAGCAGTTTACGATGAACAGTGCGGAATGATGGAAATGGTTCTTGACGTTGATGCAATCAAATCTGAAGTTGGGAATATAAGAAAGCAGTATACAAAATTCAACGATTAATCAACCAGGAGGGAGTTTTTTAAATGATGAAGGTCGTTCATTATATAAACCAGTTTTTTGGTCAGATAGGCGGAGAAGAAAAAGCTGATATTACTCCTCAATTACATGAGGGTGTTGTGGGACCAGGGATGGCTTTAAAGAATGCTTTCAAAGGTGAAGCAGATATAGTTGCTACTATAATATGCGGAGATTCATATTTTGCAGAACATCAGGAAGAAGCTACAAAAACTATACTGGACATGATTAAAAAATATAATCCGGATGTTTTTGTTGCAGGACCGGCATTTAATGCAGGAAGATATGGAACAGCATGTGGAGCAGTATGTAAAGCAGTTAAAGAAGCTTTAAACATTCCTGTAGTTACTGGAATGTATATAGAAAATCCAGGAGTTGATCTTTATAAAAAGGATGCTTATATAGTTTTAACAAAAAACAGTGCTGTAGGCATGAGGGAAGCAGTTCCTAAAATGGCAAAGCTTGCTTTAAAACTTGCAAAGGGTGAGCCAATGGGATCACCACAGGAAGAAGGATATATTCCAAGAGGAATAAGAAAGAACTACATTGCAGATGAAAGAGGTTCAAAGAGAGCAGTTGATATGCTTGTTAAGAAGGTTAATGGCGAAAAATTTGAAACAGAGTTTGAAATGCCAAGCTTTGACAGAGTAGCACCAAACCCACCTGTTAAAGATATTACAAAAGCAAAAATTGCCCTTGTAACTTCAGGCGGAATTGTTCCAAAGGGAAATCCAGACAGAATAGAATCATCCAGTGCATCTAAATTTGGCAAATATGATATTGATGGTGTATATGATTTAACTGAAGCAACTTATGAAACAGCTCATGGCGGATATGACCCAACTTATGCTAATGCAGATGCAGATAGAGTACTTCCTGTTGATGTATTGAGAGATCTTGAAAAGGAAGGAAAAATTGGAAGCTTACACAGATATTATTATGCAACAGTTGGAAATGGTACTGCTGTTGCAAGCGCTAAGAAATTTGGCGCAGCTATTGCTAAGGAGCTTATAGCAGATGGGGTAGATGCAGTTATACTCACATCCACGTGAGGAACTTGCACACGTTGCGGTGCAACGATGGTAAAAGAAATTGAAAGAGCAGGACTTCCTGTAGTTCATATGTGCACAATAGTTCCAATATCAAAAACAGTAGGAGCAAACAGAATCGTTCCTACAGTTGCAATCCCTCATCCACTTGGGAATCCAAATCTTTCAAAAGAGGATGAAAAGGAGCTTAGAAGAAAACTTGTGCTTAAGGCACTTAAAGCCCTTCAAACTCCTATTAAGGATCAGACAGTATTTGAAGATTAATATAAAGGGGTGGAATGCCACCCCTTTTATTTGAGTTTAAATTAAGTGATTCTTAGAAGAACTTATCCAGGAGCGTAGCATCCGTTATTCCCCGCGTTAAGCGGGGAATAACGGATGGTAGCCATTGGATAGAATATAAAATAAATGTTATGTTTATTAATTTTGGAGGTGTAAAAATGTATCCAGTAATTAAAGGAGCCAGTTATATACTTGTTAATACCCCAGATATGGTAATTCATAATGGTACTACACAAACGTTAGAAAGAGAAACACATCCAGATTCAGAATATTTAAAGAAAGTTCCACAGCATTTAAGAAAATTTGAAGATGTAGTTGCTTATGCACCAAATCAAACTTATATAGGGAATTTAGATCCAGAGGAGTTAAGAAAAATTGAAATGCCATGGTATAAGAAGAATTTAGATAAAGCATCAAGATGGGGAAGATATGGCGAAATAATGCCAGAGGATGAATTCTATGGGCTTATGAAGCTTTCAGATGCATTTGAGCTTGTTCGTATAGAAAAGGGCTTTAATGACAATATTAAGGAAAAGTTTAATAAGCACCCTATTTTAAAAAACTATACTGAAAAGTTAGGTGAGGGTGTTGAAATTGCTGAAATTGAAAAGCTTGTAAACGAAGTCGGAGCTGAAGGATTATACTCAGATGGAAAATTAGTTGGATGCGTTAAGAGAGCACATGAATTTGATAAAAACTTGTCTGCTCATATAATGTGTGAAAACCTTGCTGTTAAAGCATCAGGAGTTCTTGCATTAATGCATCTTATGGATAAATCAGATATTAATCTTGAAGATGTTGATTATATAATTGAATGTTCAGAAGAAGCCTGCGGAGATATGAACCAAAGAGGCGGCGGAAACTTTGCAAAATCTATTGGAGAAGTAGTTGGACTTAAAAATGCATCAGGCTGTGATATAAGAGGTTTTTGTGCCGCACCAACTCATTCTTTGATTAATGCTTCAGCTTTAGTCAGCTCGGGAATATTTAAGAATGTAGTTGTAGTAGGCGGTGGCGCTACTGCAAAACTTGGAATGAATGGAAAAGATCATGTGAAGAAGGATATGCCTATAATGGAGGATGTTCTTGGCGGATTTGCAGTGCTTGTTTCAGAAAATGATGGAGTAAATCCAATAATTAGAACTGATGCTATTGGAAAACATTCAATTTGTGCTGGAGCTTCACCTCAGGCAGTTATGGAAGCATTAGTTGCTGAACCGCTTGAAGCTGCTGGATTGAAATTTACAGATGTAGATAAATATGCTCCTGAAATGCAAAACCCAGAATGTACAGAGCCTGCTGGAGCAGGAGATGTTCCAACTCAAAACTACAAGATGATAAGTGCTCTTGCAGTGAAAAAAGGTCAAATTAAAAGAACCGATATGAATGATTTTATAAAAAGTCATGGCTATCCCGGATTTGCACCAACACAGGGTCATGTTCCATCGGGTGTTCCAGTAATTGGATATGGAAGAGAAAAGATTTTAAATGGGGATATGCAAAGATTTATGCTAATTGGTAAAGGAAGTTTATTCCTTGGCAGGATGACAAACTTATTTGATGGGGTGTCATTTATTGTTGAAAAGAATCCTGGAATTAAGGATGAGGGATCAGTATCAAAAGAAGAAGTAAAGCTTATGGTAGCAGATGCTATGAAGGAATTTGCATCCTATTTACTAAATAAGTAGGAGGTGTAATAATGGAAAAAGAAAGTATAAATAAGGTTATTGGTGAAGTATTTAATGAAATTGGTGATGGAATTAAGTCTGGTAACTTTGGAAGAAAAATAAAAATAGGCCTTACTACTTTAGGCGGAGAACATGGAGTAGATGAGATAGTTAAAGGGGCAATGCTTGCATCCCGAAAATATGGGGATTTTGAAATTGTTTTAATTGGGCCTAAGGTTGATGCACCGTTTAAAGTCTATGAAGCTAATGATGCTGAAGAAACTCATAAAATTATGGAAGAGCTCCTTGACAGCGGCGAAATTGATGGCTGTGTAACACAGCATTATAATTTTCCAATAGGTGTATCCACAGTTGGAAGAGTTATAACACCTGGGAAAGGAAAAGAAATGATTTTAGCAACAACTACAGGAACTTCATCTGTAAATAGAGTTGAAGGAATGGTTAAAAACGCAATATATGGAATCATTGCAGCAAAATCTATTGGTATAAAAAATCCTACAGTTGGGATACTAAACTTAGATGGAGCAAGGCAAGTAGAAAAAATATTAAAAGAGATATCTAAAAAAGGATATGAAATCAATTTTGCTGATTCCCTTAGAGAAGACGGCGGCTGTGTTATGAGAGGAAATGACCTTCTTGCAGGGACACCTGACATTATGGTATGTGATACCTTAACAGGCAATCTTCTTATAAAGGTTTTTGCATCCTTTACAACTGGCGGAGATTATGAAACATTAGGATATGGATATGGACCTGGAATTGGAGAAGGATACAAAAGGCTTGTATCTATTATATCAAGAGCATCTGGCGCGCCACTCATTTGTGATGCATTGAAATACTGCGCTGATGCTGCAAAGGGCAAAGTATTTGAAATTGAAGATGAAGAGTTTAAGAAATTAAACAAAATAAACTTTAAGGATATACTATCCTCAAATTGCAGTGTAAAGCCTGCAGATACTAATGCTAAAGAGGTTCAAGCACCACCAGCTAAGGTTGTTACTTACGCAGTTGCAGGTATTGACATTATGGTACTTGAGGATGCAGTGCATAAGCTTTGGGAAAATAAGATTTATTCACAAAGCGGCATGGGATGTACCGGACCAGTGGTTCTTGTTTCAGAAGACGATGCAGATAATGCCAAAAAAATATTAAAAGAATCAGGCTTTTTATCATAGAAATTGATGAAAACTGACCGCACACTTGTGACTTCAGTCGTGGAAAGTTCAATAATTATTTGTTTTAAATACATTATATAGTTACTAATTTTTTAAAAACTTTATATTTTATATTTTATTTTAGCAGGATTTTTTAAGCCCATGGCGAATATTAAAATATTAACATAATATTAATAAATAATAATTAATAACTTTTTTATTAATATTTTACAGAACAAAATTTTCAAAGGGGGAGTAAAAATGAAAAAATTCTTAGCAACTGCTCTTGCTGTAATATTAGCAGCAAGTATGTTCACAGGTTGCGGTAAAAAGAAAACAGAAGAAAAGAAACCAGAAGGAACTAAGACTGAAGAACAAACAAAACTTAAAATAGGGTTTGTAAGTGACCAAGGTGGAATTAACGACAAGTCATTTAATCAGCTTGCATGGGAAGGAATTGGAAAGGCTGAAAAAGAGCTTGGAGTTGAAAAGAACAACCCAATTGAATCAAAACAGGTTGAACAGTATCAGCCAAACTTAAAAACAATGGCATCAAATTCTGACCTTACAGTTGGTGCTGGATTTATGATGGCAGAGGCTATGACAGAAGTTGCAAAACAAATGCCAGATAAAAAATTTGCAATAGTTGATGCCTCAATTGATAGTCCAAACGTTTTATCACTATTATTTAAGGAACAAGAAGGTTCATTTCTTGTTGGAGTTATAGCTGGAAAAATGACAAAAACTAATAAAGTTGGTTTTATTGGAGGAGTGGAAGGACCAGTTATTAACAGATTTGAATCAGGATTTGCTGCAGGAGTTATGGCAGTTAACCCTGAAGCAGGAAAGGGTTTAATGCCAATTGATGAGAAAACCCCTGGAAAGACTGTTAAATACATCGATTCATTTGATAATGTTGGAAAGGCAAAAGAAGCTGCAAAAATGCTCTATAATGATGGATGCGATATAGTATTCCATGCAGCAGGAGGAGCAGGAAATGGACTATTTGAAGCAGCTAAGGAAATGAAAAAATATGCAATTGGTGTTGATGCTGACCAGGCTCAGACAGTACCAGATGCAAAGGATGTTATTCTTTGCTCAATGCAGAAGAAAGTTGATGTAGCTGTTTATGATGCAATAAAGAATTTTAAAGATGGCAAATTTGAGGGCGGAAAAACAATGAATTTGGGAATCAAGGAAGATGGTGTTGATGTTGCACCAACAATTAATCCAGCTGTTCCAAAAGAAGTAATGGATGAAGTAGCTAAGTATAAGGAAGCAATAAAGACAGATAAGTTTGTAGTCCCGGGAACAAGAAAAGAATTAGTGAATTATAAGGCTCCACAGCTGTAATAAGACACATAAGGCTAGATGCCAGGCATCTAGCCTTTTTTAAAATAAGAAAGGAGGACACTAATGGAAAAAGTTGTTGAAATGAAGGGCATCTCTAAAATTTTCCCGGGAGTTGTTGCAAATGACAATGTTGATTTTGAACTTTTAAAGGGAGAAATCCATGTACTGCTTGGTGAAAATGGAGCAGGGAAAACTACACTTATGAATGTTCTCTATGGACTTTATCAGCAGGATGCTGGTGAAATATATATAAAAGGGAAAAAGGTAGAGATGAAAAGCCCTAAAGAAGCAATTGACCTTGGAATTGGAATGGTTCACCAGCATTTCATGCTTGTGCATAACTTTACAGTAGCTGAAAACATAATATTAGGTAAAGAACCTAGAAGTGGCATGAATGTTGATATGAAAAAAGCAGTAAAGGATACTAAGGATTTAGCAGATAAATATGGCTTTAATATAAATCCTAATGATATTATTGAGGATATAACTGTTGGTCAGCAGCAGAAGGTTGAAATATTAAAATCCCTTTACAGAGGGGCAGATATTTTAATCCTCGATGAACCTACAGCAGTTTTAACACCTCAGGAAATTGATGAACTTGGTGTAATACTTAGAAATCTTGTAAGTCAGGGTAAATCAATAATACTTATTACTCATAAATTAAAAGAGGTTATGAGTATAAGCGATAGAGTAACTATATTAAGAAGAGGCAAGGTAGTTGATACATTAAATACTAAAGACACTAATATAGACGAGCTTGCTGAAAAGATGGTTGGAAGAAAGGTTAATTTGGTTGTAGATAAAAAGCCGTTGAATGCTGGCAAGACAATCTTTAAAGTTGAAGATTTACAGGCACTTGATTATAGAAAACTTCCAGCTGTTAAAGGCGTCAGCTTTGAAGTCCATGCTGGTGAGATATTTGCTATAGCTGGTGTTGATGGTAATGGTCAATCAGAACTTATTGAAACTATAGTTGGACTTAGAAAGCCAACTGGTGGGAAAGTAATAATTAATGATGAGGATATAACAGGCAAAAGTCCAAGACAAATAAGTGAAGCTGGAATTGCCCATATACCAGAAGACAGGCATAAAAGGGGACTTATTTTGAAAGAGAGTTTAGCTGAAAATGCAGTACTTGGGAATCATTATAGAGCTCCTTTTGCTAAGGGAATAATGATGGATTATGTAAAGATTAAGGAATATGCAAGGAAGCTTATAAATGATTTTGATGTAAGAACACCAAGTGAAAATGTAAGTGCAGCTTCTCTTTCAGGTGGTAACCAGCAGAAAATGGTAGCAGCCAGGGAAATAAATAAGGATCCGGATTTATTAATTGCAGCACAGCCAACAAGAGGTCTTGATGTTGGAGCCATTGAGTATATCCATAAGAGGCTGGTTGCAGAAAGGGATAAGGGCAAGGCAGTTTTGCTTGTTTCCCTCGAACTTGATGAGGTAATGTCACTTGCAGATAGAATTGGCGTAATTTATGATGGAAAAATTGTTGATATAATTGATAGAAAAGATGCTACAGAACAAAAACTTGGAATATTAATGGCAGGTGGAACGTTAAAGAAGACGCAAGGAGGTGCTGAAGGTGAAGCAATCAGAGGATAGGAAAAAATCAAGCTCTAAATTCAAAGACAGTTTATTAAATACTTTAAAGGGAATGCTTTTTCCAATTTCAGCTGTAATTTTTGCACTATTTGTATCAGTATTTTTTGTTATGTGGGCTAAAAATTTAGGATTTGGTGAATCAGCATCCCTTTTGTTCCGCTCATTATGGAAGGGAAGTTTTGGGACAAAGTTTAATTTTATGGAAACTCTTGTTTTTACAACACCTCTTATTTTTACAGGACTTGCACATTCTTTAGCTTTCAAAACAGGACTTTTTAATATAGGTGTTGAGGGCCAGTTTATTATTGGCATGATTACTGCAGCTATAGTAGGTCAAATTCCAGGTATACCGCATATATTGCATATTCTATTAATTATAGCTACCGGAATGCTTGCTGGAGGAGCATGGGCTTGGGTACCAGGAATTTTAAAGGCTAAACTTGGCACAAACGAAGTTGTAAATAGTATTATGATGAACTTTATAGGCATGTATCTTTCAAATTATTTGGTAATGGGACCTTTTCGTAAACCTGGAACAGCAAGTACGCAGCTTATACAGGATTCAGCAAAATTAACAAGGTTTGTATCTCCAAATGACAGGGTAAATACAGCCTTATTTATAGCAATAGGATTTGCAATTCTTGTTTATATTCTGCTGTGGAAAACTACTACAGGTTATGAACTAAGAGCTGTTGGAACAAATCCAGATGCATCTGAATATGGCGGGATTAGCATTAATAAAAATATTATACTTGCCATGGTACTTTCAGGTGCTCTTGCAGGGCTTGGAGGAGCAACACATACTTCGGGAATTCAGTATCAGGCAAATCAGCTTTTTGGATTTCCTAACTTTGGATTTGATGGAATAACTGTTGCCCTTGTTGCAAAGAGCAATCCTATAGGGGTCATTTTTTCAGCA
This sequence comes from Clostridiaceae bacterium UBA4839, assembly GCA_002400085.1. Taxonomy (GTDB): domain Bacteria; phylum Bacillota; class Clostridia; order Clostridiales; family Caloramatoraceae; genus UBA4839. The sequence continues at coordinate 18,287 of DHEX01000117.1, forward strand.
CTTTTATTTGGAGCGCTAAACTATAGCTCTGCTGGGCTTCAAGTTGTAGGGATTCCTTCACAAATTGCAAGCTTAATACAAGGTATTGTAATATTATTTATTGCAGCAGAGTATGGGTTTAAAATAATTGGTGCAAAAATCAGTGCAAAAAGAAAGAAGGAGGCGGTAGTAAATGAGTAGTGGAAGCATTCCAGGAGCAATTGTATTATTGACAGCAACACTAAGACTTGCAACGCCTCTTATGCTTACTTCACTTGGCGGTGTTTTTTCAGAGAAATCAGGAGTTGTAAACATAGGCCTTGAAGGAATAATGACCACTGGTGCATTTTTTGCAGTATATGGTTCATATATTTCAGGAAATCCATGGATTGGAGTACTTTTTGCAATGCTTTCAGGGGCAATTGTGGCAGGAATTCATGCTGTATTAAGTATTCACTTAAAAGCAGATCAGGTTATTTCAGGTACTGCAATTAACGTATTTGCAGCAGCCTTAACTAACTTTTTGATTTTTAAGTTTTATGGAGTATTTTCACAAACCCCTGGTGTTACCCCTGTCCCCTATCCAAGAGATGCGATGCTTAAAATACCAGTAATAGGTACATTCTTATCAGAATTAAACTGGTTTGTATTTTTAGCATTTGGGCTGGTTATACTTTCAACTTATATATTAAATAAGACAGTGTTTGGACTTAGAATAAGGGCAGTTGGAGAACATCCAAGAGCTGCAGATACATTAGGTGTAGATGTTTATAAAATAAGATATATCTGTGTAATATTATCAGGTGTACTTGGAGGATTAGGCGGTGCTACACTTTCAATTGGTATGATGAATATGTATTTAAATAATATGGTTAGCGGCAGAGGCTTTATTGCACTTGCAGCCATGATCTTTGGAAATTGGAAACCTCTTGGCTCAATGGGTGCATGCCTTATATTTGCTTTTGCAGATGCACTTTCACTTTATGCTAAAAAATTTGGATTACCGCTTCCACAGGAGTTCTATGCATCACTTCCATATTTACTTACAATGATTGCTCTTGCAGGTTTTGTAGGGAAAACAACAGCTCCAAGGGAAGATGGAATTCCATATACAAAGGGCGAAAGATAAAAAAAAGAAAAAATTAAATATTGTCAAACAAAAGACCTATGACCATATTTTTATGGACATAGGCCTTTTTACTTCAAGGGATATCTTATGACATTTNNAATTTGGGGGGGCGGAACGGTCAAGACCGTTCCCTACCACCCGATTATTCATAATGAACAGGAACATCAGAAAATTTGGAGATACATTGACACAAATCTGTTTTTATGTCATGACGATTGTTATTATTCGTAATTCGTAATCTTCCTAAATTACGAATTACAGTTAGTAGCATATAGCGCATAAGCAGAAGCAGTGAATTTATTGTACTGTGAAATGGAATTTAACCTTTGTCATATGCTGCTTTAGTATGCTATAATTAATTATATAAATACATAGAATATATTACAGACTTAGTAACTGTCCCCATCCTTATTTAGGCATAGGATGACAGCTCTATACCCACTAAAAGTTTCTTATACATAGGCTATTGAGAGAGTATTTTTTAAGAAAACTTCATCTAGGTTTAAAAATCGCCTGATTGGAGGAATAATTATGAAGCTGGATTTCAATCTGCAGCTGCAGCAAGAACAAAAACTTGTTATGACACCTGAACTGCAAATGGCAGTAAAAGTTTTACAGTTGACATCCTGCGAATTAAATGAATTTATTCAAAATGAAATAGAGGAAAACCCTCTTCTCGATTATAAGGAAAATTGTGAAGAAAATTCTTATGATACTGCTGATGATAATGGGATAAATGATTTTATTAATTATTTAGATTATGAAGATTTAAACGGCATAAATTCCTATGATAAAGACGAAGAGTATGCTTCGCCTATAAATTTTGTAACAAAGGAAAAAAGCTTATGGGATTATCTTAAGGAACAGTTGCATTTTATTCCGTTAACTGAAAAGCAAAAGAAAATGGGTGAATATATAATTGATAATATTGATGAATATGGTTATCTTACAGTAGATACTAAAGATATAAAAAATAAATTTAATGTCAGCAGTGTTGCGGCAGCAGAAATTTTAAATATCATTCAGGGCTTTGAACCTTCCGGTGTAGGAGCAAGGAATGTATATGAATGTCTCATAATTCAAGTTAAAGCTAAGGGTTCTTATGATAAAAATATTGATTATATTATTAAAAATATGTTAAATGATGTGGCGGAAGAAAACATTTCAAAGATAGCTGAGGGTGCAAAAATAACAGAAAAAAAAGCAAGAGAGTATATAAAGTTAATTAAAACTCTTGACCCAAAGCCTGGAATTAGGCTGTGCGGGGATACTACAAAGTACGTAATTCCGGATGTATACATTGAAAAGATAGATGGTCAATATGTGGTTAGAGTTAATAAGGAGCTATGCCCCACATTAAAAATAAATAAAAAATATCAAAAACTATTATCCCAAAAAGATTCTCCGGAGTACAATTACGTAAAAGAAAAGCTTGAATCAGCTATGTGGATTATAAAAAGTATTGATCAAAGAATGAGCACTATAAAAAAAGTAGTTGAGGCAATATTAGCATATCAGTTTGATTTTTTCGAATATGACAGTGATTTGGTAACTTTAAATTTGAAAGATATTGCAAATGCTGCTGGCATCCATGAATCTACAGTAAGCAGGGCAATAAAAGGCAAATATGTTCAAACACCTAAGGGAACCTATGAAATTAAAAATTTCTTTGTAAGAGGCATTCAAAATGCTGAGGGTGAGGATATTTCTACACTTAAAATAATGGATAGAATTAAAGATTTAATTGATAATGAAAATAAAAGCAAACCATATTCAGATCAAGAAATTTCGGGAAAGCTTGAAGAAGAAAATATCAGCATTTCAAGAAGAACTGTGGCAAAATATAGGGCAGAGCTAAATATAGCATCCTCTCCTAAAAGGAGGAGGAAAGAATAATTTTTCACATAATAATATATGGTATGGCTATTGAAAAATAATAATAATAATGTTATATTTAAAATGTTAAAGGATATGGGACATATTTAAATATATATGGGACAAAATCAGTCCCATATATATTTAAAGCTCATGGGACAAAATAAATCCATAGGGACAAAATAAAGCCAGGGGGAGTGACGTATTTGGGAGGATTACTTTCATTACAACAAAGAATTATTCCTGAAATGGTTGAACTTATGGATAAAAGATATTGCATCTTAAAAAAGATATTTTATAATCAACCTATAGGAAGAAGAGCACTTTCACAAGCGCTCAATATGGGAGAGAGAACTGTAAGAACAGAAGTTAATTTTTTAAAAAACCAGGGATTAATAGAAATAAATTCTATTGGAATGATTGTTACAAAAGACGGGGAAAATATTATTGAAAACCTTGAAGAAATGATTCATGAGATTAATGGTTTATCAGATATTGAAAAAAAATTAAAAAATGTACTTAATTTAGAAGAAGCTATTGTTGTTCCTGGCGATGCTGAAAAAGATGATACTGTACTTCGTGAAATGGGCAGGGTGGCTGCAAATAGAATTAAAGACCTTATTAAAGATAATTCAATTATTGCTCTAACCGGTGGCTCATCTGTAGCCCAAGTAGTTCAAAACTTTCCTAAAATAAATAAGAACAATGTTTTAGTAGTACCAGCAAGAGGAGGCATGGGAAGAGACATTAAAACACAAGCAAGCACTCTTGCAGCAGAATTGGCTTTTAAAATAGGCGCAAATTACAAATTACTTCATGTTCCTGATAATTTGAGCAATGAAGCAATTGAAACTATAGCAAATGAACCCGATATATTAGACACAATTGAAAAAATATCGAAAGCAGATCTTTTAGTATATGGAATTGGAAGGGCTTCTGATATGTCAAAGCGAAGAGGCATGAATGAGCATGAAATTGAAATGCTTAAAAAAAGCGGTGCAGTTTCTGAAGCTTTTGGATATTATTTCAATAAGGATGGAAAGATAGTTTATAAAACCCCAACTATCGGGTTAAATTTTGAGGATATAGGTAACATTAATAACATAATTGCTGTAGCTGGAGGAAAAAATAAAGCAGAGGCAATTATTTCAACAAAAACATCAAACAATTCGTTAATTCTTGTTACCGATGAAGGGGCAGCTAATGCAATTCTAAAAATAAAATGCTAGTTAATTTTAAAAATTTATTTATATTTTTAATTAAGTTTAGGAGGGATATGTTATGACTGTTAAAGTCGCTATTAATGGATTTGGAAGAATTGGAAGGAATGCTTTTAAAATTGCACAGCAAAATTTAGATAAGGGTGTTGAGATTGTAGCAATAAATGATCTTACAGATACAGCTACATTAGCACATCTTTTAAAGTATGATTCATGCTTTGGAAAGTTCAATGGAACTGTAGAAGCTAAAAAAGATTCATTAGTTGTTAATGGAAAAGAAATTAAGGTATTTGCAGAAAGGGATCCAAAGAATTTACCTTGGAAAGCTCTTGGAGTTGATATCGTAGTTGAATCAACAGGACTTTTTACAAAGAGAGAAAAGGCTATGGCTCATATTCAAGCAGGAGCAAAGAAGGTTATTATTTCAGCACCTGCAACTGATGAGGATATTACAATAGTTATGGGCGTAAATGAAAAATCTTATGATAATGCAAAGCATAACATCATTTCAAATGCATCCTGCACAACAAACTGTCTTGCACCATTTGCAAAAGTTTTACAGGATAACTTTGGAATAGTAAAAGGACTTATGACAACAGTTCACTCATATACAAACGACCAGAGAATTCTTGATCTTCCACATAAGGATTTAAGAAGAGCAAGAGCAGCTGCACAATCAATAATTCCTACTACAACAGGAGCTGCAAAGGCAGTTGCAAAAGTTTTACCAGAACTTAAAGGAAAACTTAATGGATTTGCACTTAGGGTTCCAACACCTACAGTTTCAATAACTGATCTTGTTTTCGAAACTCCAAAGCCAGTTACAGTAGAAGAAATAAATGCTGCATTTAAAAAGGCTGCTGAAGGCGATATGAAGGGAATTCTTGGATATTCAGATGAACCGCTTGTATCAATAGATTACAGAGGAGATTCAAGATCATCAATAGTTGATGGACTTTCAACTATGGTTATTGGAGAAAATATGGCAAAGGTCGTTTCATGGTACGATAACGAATGGGCCTATTCAAATAGAATAGTTGACCTTGTAAACTATGTAGCAGAAAGATTATAAAATATAAATAACAATGCCCGGTTTTGTAGTACGGCTATGAGGCCGGGCATTTATTAATTATATATCATAAAAGCCCTATGCTGCTTTCAGCTGAGGGAGTTTCATGTATATAACTATAAAGACGAGGAGGGTTTGGTATGAACAAAAAGACTGTAAGGGACATTGACGTAAATGGAAAGAAAGTCATAGTAAGATGTGACTTTAATGTACCTCAAGATAGTAATGGGAAGATAACAGATGACAGAAGAATAGTATCTGCGCTTCCAACAATCAATTATTTAATTGAAAATAACGCAAAAGTTATACTTATGTCTCACCTTGGAAGGCCAAAGGAAGGATATGATCCAAAATACAGCTTAAAACCTGTTGCCAAAAGGCTCTCTGAATTATTAGGAAAAAAGGTTTTATTTGCTGAGGATAAAGAAGTTGTTGGAGAAAATGCAATTAAGTATACAAATGGGATGAAAAATGGGGATGTAGTACTCCTTGAAAATGTTAGATTTATAAAAACTGAAACCAAAAATGACCTTGATTTTGCAAAAAAGCTTGCATCACTTGCCGATATATTTGTAAATGATGCCTTTGGAACAGCACATAGAGCAAATTCATCTACTGTAGGAATTGCAAATTATCTTCCGGCAGTTGCAGGATTTTTAATTGAAAAAGAAACTTCAATTATGGGGAAAGCTCTTGATAATCCTGAAAGACCATTTGTTGCAATACTTGGTGGTGCAAAGGTATCAGATAAGATTGGAGTTATTAATAACCTGTTAGATAAGGTTGACAAATTGATAATTGGCGGAGGAATGGCATACACATTCCTTAAAGCAAAGGGAATGAACGTTGGGAAGTCACTTCTTGAAGAGGATAAAGTTGAACTTGCTAAAGAAATGATGAAAAAGGCTGAAGAAAAAGGGGTAAAACTGCTTCTTCCAATTGATAATGTAGCTGCTAAGGAGTTTAAAGCAGATGCAGAGTGGAAGGTGTTTGAAGGTGGAATGCCTGATGACTATCAAGGACTTGACATTGGACCTAAGACAATAAAGCTTTTTGAAAATGAATTAAAAGGAGCAAAAACTGTTGTATGGAACGGACCTATGGGAGTATTTGAAATGCCAGCCTTTGCAGTTGGAACAAAGAAAATTGCAGAAGCTCTTTCAAATTTAAATGCAACCACTATTATAGGCGGCGGAGATTCAGCAGCAGCAGTAGAACAGCTTGGATTTGCAGATAAGATGACTCATATTTCAACAGGTGGAGGAGCATCTCTTGAATTCTTAGAAGGGCGTGAGCTTCCAGGAATTGCTGCATTGGATGATAAATAATTAAGGGGGAATCTTAAATGAGAAAACCTATTATTGCTGGCAACTGGAAAATGAATAAGACTCCACAGGAGTCAAAAAAGTTTATGGAAGAAATAATAAACAAAATTAAGGATGCTAAATGTGAGGTAGTTATAATTCCTCCTTTTACATCTTTATGCAGCGTGCTTGAAGTAACTAAGGGCACTTCTGTTAAAGTTGGAGCACAAAATATGTACTTTAAAGAAAGCGGAGCATTTACTGGGGAAGTATCACCTCTTATGCTTAAAGAAATGGGAGTAGAATATGTTGTTATAGGGCATAGTGAAAGAAGACAGTATTTTAAAGAGGACGATGAGCTTTTAAATAACAAAGTTAAATCAGCTTTTGAACATGAACTTACTCCAATTCTTTGCGTTGGTGAAACTCTTTCAGAAAGAGAAAAAGGAAATGCATTTACAAAAATAGAAGGACAAATAGAAAAGGACTTAAAAGGCTTAAAGGAAGAACAGGTAGAAAAAATGGTTATTGCCTATGAACCAATTTGGGCAATTGGAACAGGAAAAACTGCTACCTCACAGCAGGCAAATGAAGTTATTAAATTTATAAGAAATACAGTTAAAAAGCTATTTGGAGAAAAGGCAGCTGATGGTGTTAGAATTCAGTATGGTGGAAGTGTAAAGCCAGCTACTATTAAAGAACAAATGGCACAAAGTGATATTGATGGAGCCCTTGTTGGGGGAGCAAGCCTTAAAGTGGAGGATTTTGCAGCCATCGTTAATTTTTAGGAGGGTTAAAATGCTAAAGAAGCCTACTATGCTTATGATTCTTGATGGATGGGGAATAAGTGAAAATAAACAATATAATGCAGTAGAAGCAGCTAATAAGCCTAATTTTGATAAGTTATGGGCTAATTATCCTCATACTAAATTAAGTGCCAGCGGACTTGATGTAGGGCTTCCAAAAGGTCAAATGGGAAACTCAGAAGTTGGACATTTAAATATTGGCGCTGGGCGAATAATTTATCAGGATTTTACAAAAATAAATAAAGAAATAGCTGAAGGGAATTTTTTTAAAAACCCTGCATTTTTAAATGCTATTAAAAATGCCAAGGGAAAGAATACTTCACTTCATATAATGGGACTTTTATCTGATGGTGGAGTACATAGCCATATTGAGCACCTTGAAGCACTTTTAAAATTATGTAAGGATAATGGTCTTAAAAATGTTTATGTTCATGCATTTTTAGATGGCCGTGATGTTCCACCTAAGTGTGCACTAAAATATATTGACATGATAGAGAAATATATGAGTGAGCTTGGAGTTGGGAAAATTGCTACAGTTTCAGGCAGGTACTATGCTATGGACAGGGATAAGAGATGGGACAGAGTTGAAAAGGCATATAATGCTTTGGTTAAGGGAGAAGGACTGAAAGCAAACACTGCCCGTGAGGCTGTTGAGAAATCATATGATAAAAATGTTGTAGATGAATTTGTAGTACCAACTGTAATATGTGATAATGGAAAACCTATAGCAAAGATTTCTGAAAATGATTCGGTTATCTTTTATAACTTTAGACCAGATAGAGCAAGAGAAATAACAAGAGCTTTAGTAGATAAAAAGTTTGATGGATTTAAGAGAGAAATATTCCCGCTTTATTATGTATGCATGACTCAATATGATAAGACAATTGAAAATGTTGATATAGCATATAGGGCTGAAACTTATGCAAATACTTTAGGTGAATACTTAAGTAAAAATGGGCTTAAGCAGCTTAGGATTGCTGAAACTGAAAAATATGCTCATGTTACATTTTTCTTTAATGGAGGAGTTGAAGCTCCAAATAAAAATGAGGATAGAATTCTTATCCAGTCTCCTAAGGTTGCAACCTATGATATGCAGCCAGAAATGAGTGCTAATGAGGTTTGTGAGCGTGTTTTATTTGAAATTGACAGCGATAAATATGATGTGATTATATTGAACTTTGCTAATCC
>DHEX01000119.1:0-3693 GCA_002400085.1 Clostridiaceae bacterium UBA4839
GTCTTGACCGTTCCGTTGATGGATGAGCGAAATTTGGGAGAACAAAACGGTGCCAACACCCAGTAGCAATTTCATTCTATGGCATTTGTACGATGATCAGAATTTAGGCGAGCGGGACGGTCAAGACCGTCCCCTACAAGTTTGTCTGGCATTTTAACCCTTAGAACATCTTTGCAAAGGTCAAAGTGAATGGAATATATTTTCCTTATCACAGCGGTAGATTAAATCTAAATTATGAATTGCAGATAAGTATTGTAGGTTTTTTTTTGATTAGAACCTTTATATCAAGTTGTTGATAATGTTAATAACTTTGAGAACCGCTGTGGATAATATGCCAAAACAGCTAAAAATAAGTTTATATAAGTAAATTTCATCTCCTTGTTTATTTACATTTTATGTTATACTATTGTATATTAGATAATCTTGGAGGGCTATTATGCTTTACAGAATAAAGCAGTTTTTATGGGCAATCTTTAAAAAAAAGGATCAAAACGATATAGTTTTTGTTCAGAAATATTTAAATGAAAAAGAAAGAGAGCTTTTTTATTCTCTTCCAGAATATGAACAGGTTCACAGTATTAGAGTAGCAAGGGATGTTTTAAATAAATCCTTAGAAGAAGAAAAATATGATATTATGCTTATAAAAGCTGCACTTCTTCATGATATAGGAAAGATAGATGGCGGACTGAGTGTTATAAAAAAATCCATTTTGGTAATAATAGACAAAGGGTTCCATAATTTTTTATGCAAGCATTGCAATATAAAAGCTATTAATACATATTACAATCATCCTAGTATAGCTTTAAGATATTTATATGATGAAAATGAATATGTTAAATATTTAGTATCAAACCATCATAATTATAATATAAAAAATGACGAAAAACTTCTTATTCTTCAAGAAGCTGATTCTGAAAATTAATAGAAGAAATAGATTCCGCCTAAGTCTAAGAATTACTTGATTTCAAAGAAGGAAGTGTTAATATGAGAAAAAAACTTACAATAATTCTCTCAGTTATAATTGTATCCCTCTTGATTATTCTTGCATTGTCAGGATTTATAATTGATTATCAATGGTTTTCCGAGGTTAACTATTTAAATGTATTTTTAAAATCCTATAAAGTAAAAATTGCAATTCTTATTCCTTCTTTTATATTAATTTATTTTTTAATCATCTTATACATTAAGCAGTTCAGAAAAAAATATTTACTTTCATCCAATAGGGTTATTGACAAGATAACAGAAAAAAGACAAAATAAAATGATTTCAATAATATCAATTATTATGTCGGCAATTATATCTATATCCTTTACTAATGTTTTTTGGTATAAGATTTTAGAGTTCAAAAACAGCACAGATTTTGGTGTAAAAGATCCTATATTTAATCATGATGTTTCTTTTTATGTATTTAAAATGCCGTTAATAGAAAGTATAACCTATGCTCTTATGACAATAGTAATATTTCTTATTATTATAACTTTAGCTATTTATTTTATGATGAAAGAAAAAGATAATATGATAAGCATAAAAAGTTTCATTAAAGGTGAAGAAAGCGAGGAAACAAAGTTCTTTGCAAAACAGCTTTCTGTACTTGGGGCAATTTTTCTTCTTTTACTGTCTTTAATATTTTATATAAAGAAAATAAATCTTGTTTATTCTCCAAGAGGAGCTGCTTTTGGAGCAAGCTACACAGATGTACATGTGACTTTATATATGTACACTATTATATCGCTATTTTGTATTGCAGCTTCATTTGTTGTTGCGTTTTCTATTATGAAGAAAAAAATTAAACCTATTATAACAACAGGTGCTTTCATAATTATTTTAATAATTGCAGAGGGTATTGTTTCAGGTGTAGTAGAAAAGTTTATTGTGGAGCCAAATGCTAAGGAAAAAGAAATGCCATATCTTACTTATAATATTAATCTTACAAGAAAAGCCTTTGGTCTTGATAATATTGAGACAAGAGATTTTAAAGCAAGTTATGGATTAACTCAGGAGGATATTAACAAAAATAAGAGCACAGTTGATAACATAAGAATAAACGAATTTGACCAATCTCTTGAAGTTTTTAATCAAATTCAATCTATTAGAAATTATTATAAATTTTATGATGTGGATATAGATAGGTATAATATTGATGGAAATATGCGTCAGGTTTTTACATCTGCAAGAGAGCTTGATGTGGCAAACAGGGATGTTCAGTCTCAAGATTGGCAAAATAAGCATTTATTTTATACCCATGGTTATGGTACGGTTATGTCATATACAAATAAGGTAGGGCCAACAGGACTTCCTGAATTTATAATAAAAGATATACCTGCCCCAAAGGAAGGAAGCTTTAAAATAGATAAGCCGCAGATTTACTTTGGAGAGCTTAATGAAAACTATGTAATAGTTGGGGCAAAGAATAATGAAATAGATTTTCCATATGGAAATGGAAACAGCGAAAATAGATATGATGGAACAGCTGGAATAAAGCTTACCCCTTTTAATAGATTGCTTTTTGCTGTCAACAAGGGAAGTTTTAATTTTATACTTTCAAATAATATAACTTCTCAAAGTAAGGTTATTTTAAATAGAAATATAGTAAATAGAATAAATAAAATTGCTCCTTTTATAAATTATGATAAGGATCCATACATTGTCCAATCAAACGGGAAGCTCTACTGGATAATAGATGGTTATACAACTACAGATAGATATCCGTTTTCAGAGCCCTGTGATGGTGTAAATTATATTAGAAATTCCATAAAGGTTGTAGTTGATGCATATAATGGTAATGTTGATTTTTATCTTACAGATAAAAATGATGCCATTGCAAATACGATTGGGAAGATATATAAGGGGATTTTTAAAGATATTAAGGATATGCCAGAAGATTTAAGAAATCATCTCAGATATTCAGAGGATGTATTTAGGGTGCAGTCAAAAGTTTATGAAAAATATCATGTGGAGGATCCATCTGTATTTTATTATGGTGAAGATGCATGGAGCATTGCCAAGTATAAAGATAAGGATGGAAAAGACGTAGAGGTACAGCCTGTTTATCAGGTTATGAAGCTTCCTTCAGAAAATCAGGCAGAGTTTTTACTTACGCTTCCTTTTACTGTAGCTAAAAAGGAAAACATGGTATCCTGGTTAGCAATTAGAATGGGAAGCGATGGTGTACCTGATATGGTATTAATTAAGTTTCCGCAGCAGACTTCAGTTTACGGGCCTCAGCAGTTTAATTCAAAAATTAATACAGATACTGCTATTGCAAGTCAGCTTACCCTATTAAGTCAGAGAGGATCTGAATATATACTTGGGGAAACTTCTATTATTCCTATTGAAAACTCTATTATCTTTGTAAGACCTCTTTATTTAAAATCACAGAGCGGAAAGAGTCTTCCTGAGCTTAAAAAGGTTATTGTAGGCTATGGAGATAAGGTAGTTATGGAAGATGATATACAGTCTGCATTTAAAAAGCTTTTCAATGTAAAAGTTGAAGGAAAGCCTGAAACAGCTGAAACTAAACCTGAGGATGTAAATATAAATGAGCTCATAAATAAAGCAGCAGACCTTTTTGAAAAGGCCAAAAATGCTCAGATGTCTGGAAAGTGGGCAGAATATGGAGACTATTTAAAGCAGCTTGAGGACACATTAAATTTGCTTAAAGAAAAATCAAAATAATTTTAATCAATATGTTTA
>DHEX01000119.1:3915-4306 GCA_002400085.1 Clostridiaceae bacterium UBA4839
TTAGTGAGGTGTATAGTTTGTTTTTAAATAATAGGGATTTAAATAGTTTGCTTTTGCCTCTTTATGAAGCTGCAGTTTCAGGAATGCTTCTTGAAGTAAGCACTACCCCAAAGCCGGGGCTTGTAGATAGAAACAACTCGGGAGCTCATAGGGACATGGATTTTAATCTTTTTATGAGAAGTACCGCTTCTATTTCATTTTATATGTATGAATTTGCAAAGGCTGGATTTAATCATGATGGGGATTTAAAGGAGCTTATTTATAAAATAAAGCCTATTGGCATTAAAGCTGAAGAAAATATGTTTAAAGAAACTCATGGTGTTAATACTCAAAAAGGAATTATATATTTAATGGGACTTGTTTGCAGCGCTTCAGGTTTTTTAATTAAGCA
>DHEX01000119.1:4373-22559 GCA_002400085.1 Clostridiaceae bacterium UBA4839
GGACTTCCCTGTGTAGCTTTAAAAGGTTTACCTTTTTTAAAGGGAGGACTTTTAAGAGGGCTTTCATTAAATGATTCTATGGTTCAAAGCCTTATAGGAATAATGTCCCTTGTAGAGGATACTACTGTTATTTCAAGGCATAATACAGATGTTTTATATAATTTTGTTCATATAAAGGCAAAGGAAGCCTTAGACCTTGGAGGAATGTTTACTAAAGAGGGAAAAGAAGCTATAACAGGAATGGACAAACTTTTTATCGAGAAAAATGTAAGCCCAGGGGGTGCAGCAGATCTTCTTGCTGTAACCTATGCAATTTATGATATAGAAAATAAGTATAAAAAGTGAACTCTTAAGCTAAAGTTTACCATCGAAACTTCACCTTATGGAAGGTGAACTTGAAAACAAATAGTAGAGCTGCCGCACCAAGAAAAAATTCACATACAACATATTGGTTTGCACATTTTAAATTAGTACAATATATTGTAGCATTTATTCTTAGCGGGACAGCTCCTTATATATTTTGAAGATCTTTTGATACTTCACTGTCTAATTCATTTATTTTTTTTATAAATTCACTTCTTGTTATAATGTTTTTTTCTATTAATATTTCAATAATACCTGTAATAGCCAGTGTATTTTTATAGTCAATTTCTTTTAAATTCGATATTTGATATAATATATCAATTTCACTCATTATTGACACCCCCATATAAATTATAGACAAATAGGAAATGTTTTATACATGGGTCAATTAAAAAACTGAATTATATTTAATACACCGCTGCGATAAGAAAAAATTCGGCAATGCAGTTGCTTTTATAATTGCATGTGGTATAATAAATAATTAATAAATAAAACCTGTGACGGGAAATAGTAAACTGGTTTTAAGTTAAAGAGAGCTGGTGCAAGGTGCAAGCCAGTACTTAGCCTTTTGAATCCACCCCTGAGGGTTTGTGATGAGCAAAACGTGGGCAGACGTTATACTGTATTGAGATGGACCTTTTGGTCAATTTGGGTGGCAACGCGGAAGATAGCCTTTCGTCCCTTTGTGGGACGGGAGGCTTTTTTTATTTATCCGTTATTTGAAATCACAATGCTATGACAGAAAAATTTAGTAATAGGATTTTTAAATCGTTTAATAATATAATTTAAAGGAGGAAAACTGTATGTTAGATATTAAAAGAATAAGAACCAATCCCCAAGCTATTAAGGATGCTATGGCAGTAAGGGGGGAAGAATTTGACCCATCAATGATAGATGAGGTTGTAGCCCTTGATGAAAAAAGAAGAGAAATATTAGCTGAAGTTGAAACCTTAAAAAGTAAGAAAAACAGCGAATCGCAGCAGGTCCCAAAGCTAAAGAGGGAAGGAAAAAATGTTGATGAGCTTTTAGCTGACATGAGGGCTTTATCAGACAAAATAAAAGAACAAGATGAAGAACTTTCAAAAGTTGAGCAAAACATTGAGTATATACTTTTAAGAATTCCAAATATCCCACATCCTGATGTTCCAAAAGGAAAAACTGATGCAGATAATGTTGAAATAAGAAAATGGGGAGAGCCGAGAAAGTTTGATTTTGAACCAAAAGCCCACTGGGATATTGGAACTGACCTTGATATTCTTGATTTTGAAAGAGCAGGAAAAGTTACAGGGGCAAGATTTACTTTCTATAAAGGACTTGGAGCAAGGCTTGAAAGAGCTTGTATAACTTTTATGCTTGACCTTCATACAGAGGTGCAGGACTATACAGAAATACTTCCGCCTTATATAGTAAACAGAGCAAGTATGACAGGAACAGGGCAGCTTCCAAAGTTTGAGGATGATGCTTTTAGACTTGAAGCTCAGGACTATTTCCTTATTCCTACAGCAGAAGTTCCTGTGACAAACCTTTATAGGGATGAAATACTAGATGGAAGCAAGCTTCCTATAAAACATGTAGCATATTCAGCATGCTTTAGATTAGAAGCAGGAGCAGCTGGGAGAGATACAAGAGGGCTTATAAGACAGCATCAGTTCAATAAGGTTGAACTTGTTAAATTTGTTGAGCCTGAAAAATCCTATGAAGAGCTTGAAAGTTTAACAAGAGATGCAGAAGAAGTTTTACAAAAGCTTGAAATCCCTTATAGAGTAGTTAAGATTTGTTCTGGAGATCTTGGATTTACTGCAGCTAAAAAATATGATATTGAAGTTTGGATGCCAAGTTACGGAAGATATGTAGAAATTTCAAGCTGCTCAAACTTTGAAGACTTCCAGGCAAGACGTGCAAATATAAGGTTTAGAAGGGATGCAAAGTCAAAGCCTGAGTTTGTTCACACTTTAAACGGTTCAGGAGTAGCTATAGGAAGAACTGTAGCAGCTATTCTTGAGAACTATCAGCAGGCTGATGGAAGTGTAATAATTCCAGAAGTATTGAGAAATTATATGGGCGGCAAGGATATAATCTCTAGGACTGCCAGGTAAAAGTATAATAGTTGATATAAGAACCTGAAAATAGTGCCTTAGTGCCAGGCACGTGGCATGTGGCATAGAACACCATATCAACATTTCCCTGCAGCAGCTCCTTTTATATCAAAAAATTCCTCAGACTTTGCAAAACAAATAATAGTGTAATAAAAGTTTGCAAGGTTAAATTAGACCCTTAGTTTTGCAAAACTAACTCCTATCATTAATTTTGAAAAACTAAATTCCGTATGGAACTTCACAGGGGTGGAATTTAGTTTTTTAATTGAGGAAATCATACAAAGTATAAAATTAAGGGCATTTTCTGTTGACAGCAGTATTATCTGTTGATATAATAGAAAATGTCCGATACGGAAAGGTGGTCGAGTCGGTTTAAGGCACCGGTCTTGAAAACCGGCGTAGGGGTAACCCTACCGTGGGTTCGAATCCCACCCTTTCCGCCATATTTTTATTTATATAAAAATAAAAATGGGGTTTTTGACATAGCCATTAACACATTTTGTGTTAAAAATTGTTGTCAGGAAGTAAGCCTACATGGAGAAGTACTCAAGTGGCCGAAGAGGCGCCCCTGCTAAGGGCGTAGGTCGGGTAACCGGCGCCCGGGTCCAAATCCCGGCTTCTCCGCCATGAAGCCGCACATTGTGCGGCTTTTAATTTAATAAGCATATGCGCTGGTAGCTCAGCTGGATAGAGCATCTGACTACGAATCAGAAGGCCGCGGGTTCGACTCCTGTCCGGCGCACCAAAAAACGTTGATACAAGAAGGTTTTTAGAAATAAGAATCCTCTTGTATTTTTATTTTCCCGCACTTTTCCCGCACTTTTCCCACATTTTTTGCCTCATTTCTTGGGTAAATGGAATTAAGATAGATATAAAAAGTAAATTGAGTTCATTCCGCTTGTTTTGATGAACTATTAATAATATAATTTAAATTATCATATTGTAAAAACGGAGGGGATTTTGCTTGAAGCCAAAAATTGGAATAACATGTTACATGGATACTGTTTCAAATGTAAAATACAATATGCTTAGTACATTTAATACTAATGCTATATTAAAGGCTGGGGGAAGTCCTGTTATTTTTCCTGCAAGCAGTGATGATGAGGTTATTTCAAATTATTTAGATATGGTTGATGGGGTTTATTTTACAGGGGGGGAGGATATTTCGCCAATTCTTTTGAATGAGGAGCCTTCACCTTATATAGGAAAGCTTTCCTATGATAGGGATATATTTGAGATAAAGCTTTTTAAAGAAGCTGCTAAAAGGGATATCCCAATACTTGGAGTTTGCAGGGGTATACAGCTTATAAATATTGCAGCAGGGGGGAAAAACTATCAGGATATTTACAAGGAACATGAAGGTGCAAGTTACCACAACCCTAAAGCTGATATGCAGGATTATTTTCATAATGTATATCTTGAAAAGGGCAGTATAATCAGTGAGATTTATAAGGATTTTAATAATAGGCTTATGGTTAATTCTTCCCATCATCAGGCGGTAAAAATTCCTGCAGAGGGTTTTAAAGTTACAGGCAGGGCGAAGGACAATATAATTGAATGTATAGAATCTACAAAAAATACATTTATACTTGCCACTCAGTGGCACCCTGAATACCTTCAAGAAAAGCATGAAGAAGGAATTCTTATTTATGAGCGTTTTATTCAAGAGGCAGAAAAATACAGAACAAGGGATGTTTAGTAGATGATATTTTATATTAAAAAGCACTATTGGTTCAAAGACCCATAGTGTTTTTTAATATGATTTATCTTTAAAATTTTCCGCTTATTTCAATACCTTGCCTTCTGTTCTAAATATAGGTAATGGCATTGTTTCAAATACAAAAAATAAACCGCCTAGCCAGCGGTTATAATCTTATATTATTTTTCTTTTTAAACTGCGAATAGAAAATTCATGCTCCCCAAGTATTTCTTTAATAGATTTAGTATCTTCTTCCAAATTGGAAACTCGATTATCTATGCTGTCAAGTTTTTTGTTTACTTGTTCAAAGTTTGATTTTGTTTCTGTTCTAAATTCAGTTAAATCTGCTGTTTGATTATAAACTGCATCCAATTTTTTCTCAATACGCAATTGACCTTCTTGAAATTGTTCTTGATTTTTCTGCAATGTTTCTTGATTTTTACCTATCTGATCAACTTTTGATGATAGTCCTGATAAAACATTTAATATTTTTTCTTCGTTATTCACTATATCACCTTCTAATTTAGAATATCAAAAATATATTAATTAAATTATACCTTAATTATATGGTATTTTCAATTCCAATGCGGCAGGAAAAATGTACCACAGGCTGTTATGTGCAAGATGAAAAATAGGGATACGGATGGTAGCCACTGGGTAAGGTGATTCTTAAACTTAGGTGGAAACCTCTTATGAGGAATGCCTTCTCCAATTAAGCCTTAGAAGAGTCGATCCAGGCGGATAAAGTCTATAGGTAAGTGGCAGACTAAGGGTGTAAAATTCTTAGCTTGCCATTTATTTTTTGAGATAAATTTAAAAGAGTTCAAAATAGCGAACTTTGCTTAAAATAAATATGGGGGAATGTTCAGCATATAACGATGTATAAAATAATATTATTAATAATATATTGATTATATACGAATGATATGTTAGTATGATATCATAATTTACGTTATATAAAGGAGAAAAAATATGAAAGTCAGAAGAATATTCGTTGAGAAAAAACCTGGCTTTGATGTGGAGGCAAAGAAACTTTTAAAAGAACTTAAGGAAGGGCTTAAAATTCAAAATATTGATGATTTAAGGATTTTAAACAGATATGATGTGGAAAACATCTGTGATGAAGATTTTGCTCGAGCTAAAAACACTATATTTTCAGAAAAAACTGTAGATTTTATTTATGATGAAGAAATAAAAATAGATGAAGGATGCAGAGTGTTTGCCTTTGAGTATCTTCCGGGGCAATATGATCAAAGGGCAGATTCTGCGGGAAAATGCATTAAAATATTAAATGAAGAAACAGACAGCATAGTAAAATACGCAAAGGTAATTCTTATCTATGGAAATATTTCAAACAGTGAATTTGAAAGGATAAAAGCTTTTTGCATAAATCCAGTGGATTCAAGAGAAGCATGCTTAGATAAGCCTGAAAGTCTTGCTTTCAGGTATAGTGTGCCCTATGAGGTTGAAACGATAAACGATTTTATTTACATGTCAAATGAAGAAATTCAATCTTTTTTATTAAACAATAATCTTGCTATGAGCTTTGAGGATTTAAAATTTTGTCAGGAGTATTTTAGAAGTACAGAAAAAAGAAATCCTACCATTACTGAAATAAAGGTTATAGATACCTACTGGTCAGATCATTGCAGACATACTACATTTAATACTTCTGTTGAAGATGTGAAAATTGAAGATGGCTTATATACAAATCCAATAAAAAATGCTTATCGGGAGTACTTAAATTCAAGAAAGTTTGTTTATAAAGATAAAAAGAAAAATATTAGCCTTATGGATTTAGCAACCATAGGAATGAAGGAGCTTAAAAAGAGGGGCTTTTTAGATGACTTAGATGAGTCAGATGAAAACAATGCCTGTACTGTAAATATTGATGTAGATGTGGATGGAAGAGTAGAAAAATGGCTCCTGCTTTTTAAAAATGAAACCCATAATCATCCAACGGAAATAGAACCTTTTGGCGGCGCTGCTACCTGCCTTGGAGGAGCAATTAGAGATCCTTTATCTGGGAGAGCCTATGTTTATCAAGCTATGAGGGTTACAGGAAGTGCGGATCCAAGACGCCCTATCGATGAAACACTTAAAGGGAAACTTCCTCAAAGGGTTATAACTACAAAAGCATCAGATGGCTACAGCTCATATGGAAATCAAATTGGCTTAACAACAGGCCATGTAGAGGAAGTTTATCATGAGGATTATGTGGCAAAGCGAATGGAAATTGGGGCTGTAATTGGAGCTGTGCCAAAGGAAAATGTAGTAAGAAAAACGCCTGAAGCTTCAGATGTAATTATTCTTCTTGGGGGAAGAACAGGAAGAGACGGATGCGGCGGTGCTACAGGCTCATCTAAAAAACATACGGAGAAATCAATAGTAAACTGTGGAGCTGAAGTTCAAAAAGGAAATGCTTTAATTGAAAGAGCAATTCAAAGGCTTTTTAGAAAATCTGAAGTTTCAAGAATGATAAAAAAGTGTAATGATTTTGGTGCAGGCGGTGTTTGCGTTGCAATTGGAGAGCTTGCAGATGGGCTTAATATAAATTTGAACCTTGTTACTAAAAAATATGAGGGACTTGATGGAACAGAGTTAGCTATTTCAGAATCCCAGGAGAGAATGGCTGTTGTAGTTTCAAAAAAGGACAGCGAAAGATTTATCAGCTTGGCTTTAGAAGAAAATTTAGAGGCAACAGCTGTAGCAACGGTTACAGACAATAACAGGCTTATTATGGAGTGGAATGGGAAAGCTATTGTAGATATAAGCAGAGACTTTTTAAATACAAATGGAGTAACTCAAAAGGCAGAGGTTTTTGTTAAAGCTCCAAAAGATCAGTCATATTTTGATAATAATATTGAAATTAAAGATTTAAAGGCTTCATGGCTTAATATATTAGGGGATTTAAACTGCTGCAGCAAAAAGGGCTTAGTTGAAAAGTTTGATTCAACCATTGGTGCAGGCACGGTTATTATGCCTTTTGGCGGGAAACTTCAGAGAACTTTTGAGGATGTAATGGCAGCGAAAATTCCTGTACTTAATGGGAATACCACTACAGTATCTTTAATGTCCTTTGGATTTAATCCAAACCTCAGCAAATGGAGTCCATTTCATGGAGCCTTGTATGCTGTAGTTGAATCGGTATCAAAAATTGTTGCTGCAGGTGGGGATTATAAGAAGGTAAGGCTTACTTTTCAGGAGTATTTTGAAAGACTTGAAAAGGAGCCTGAAAGATGGGGGAAGCCATTTAGTTCGCTTTTAGGTGCTCTTCATGCACAAAGGGAATTAAACATTCCATCCATTGGAGGAAAGGACAGTATGTCAGGTAGCTTTAATGACATAAACGTTCCTCCAACCCTTGTTTCTTTTGCAGTAAATACAGCTCATATTAAAGATATAGTTTCAAGGGATTTAAAAGGAGAGGGGCATTTGCTTATTTTATTAAAATCAAACATAGGTAAGGATGGAATTGTTGATTTTAATGAGCTTAAAGACAATTTTTCAAAGGTAAATGAGCTTATAAAAAGCGGGCTGATCCTTTCTTCTTCAACAATAAAATATGGCGGAATATGTGCTTCCTTAAGCAGTATGGCTTTTGGAAACAATGTTGGAGTTTATATAGATGGTGATTTTAAAGAGGATGAACTGTTTACTCCTTTCTATGGCTCCTTTATACTTGAAGCTTTAGACAATGAGAAAACAAAAAAAACAATTGAGAAAATGAACCTTAAGGTTATTGGAAGGACAATAAAAGATGCAAATATAAGATATAAGGATACAGTGATAAGCCTTGATGAAGCTTATAAAGCATATTCAAATACCTTAGAGGATGTTTTTAAAACAAAAACAGATATAGTAAATCTGAATATAAAAAATGTATTTTCAGATTTTAAAATAAAAAAGTTTTCTACAATAAAAAATGCAAGACCAAGAGTTTTTATTCCAGTATTCCCAGGGACAAATTGTGAATATGACTGTGCAAGAGCCTTTGAAAAAGAAGGCGGAAAGGCAGAAACATTTATATTTAAAAATTTAAATTCCTGCCTTATTAAAGAATCTACAGATGAAATGGCAAGAAGAATTAAAAACTCAAATATTATTATGATTCCAGGGGGATTTAGTGCAGGGGATGAGCCTGAGGGTTCAGGAAAGTTTATTTCTAATGTTTTTAGAAATCCAAAGATTAAAGAAGCAGTAAATGAGTTTTTATTAAGGGATGGTCTTATTCTTGGAATATGCAATGGATTTCAGGCTCTTATAAAATTAGGACTTCTTCCTTTTGGAGAAATAAGGGACATTGACGAGGATTCACCCACACTTACTTATAACAAAATAGGAAGGCATGTATCCACAGTTACCTATACAAAAGTAGTTTCAAATAAATCTCCTTGGTTCAACTGTGTAAACATAGGGGACATTTATGCAATGCCTGTTTCTCATGGTGAGGGGAGATTTATTGCAAAGGAAGATGTGATTTTAAACCTTATTAAAAATGGTCAAGTAGCTACTCAGTATGTGGACTTTGATGGGAATGCAACCTATGACATAAGATTTAATCCTAATGGTTCATACTATGCAGTGGAGGGAATTACAAGCCCTGATGGGAGAATACTTGGAAAGATGGGGCATTCAGAGAGAATANNGATTAACATGAAAGTTGCGATAATTTTTGGCAGTAAGTCAGATAAAGAGGTAATGAAGGGTGCTTATGAATGTTTAAAAGCATTTGATATACCCTGCAGCGCTTATATTTTATCAGCACATAGAGTTCCAGAAAAACTAAAGGAAGTTATAGAAGAACTTGATAAGGAAGGCTGTGAATGTATTATTGCAGGAGCAGGCTTAGCTGCTCATCTTCCTGGGGTTATAGCTTCTATGACGACAATTCCGGTAATAGGAGTTCCAATCAATGCAGCACTTGATGGAATGGATGCGCTTTTATCCATGGTTCAAATGCCAAAATCCATTCCAGTTTTAACAGTTGGAATAAATAACAGCTTTAACGGTGGTATGGCTGCAGTAGAAGTATTGTCTTTAAAATATCCTGAAATAAAAGAAAAGCTTAAGGCTTACAGGAAAAATATGAAAGAAAAATTTATAAAAGAAAACAGTGAAGGGGTGGAGTTTTAAATGGAAAAAAGGGAGATGCTCTATGAAGGAAAGGCAAAAAAGGTTTATAGCACTGATAAAGAGGATGAGGTTATTATTTATTATAAGGATGATGCTACAGCTTTTAATGGACAAAAAAAGGGACAAATTGAAGGCAAGGGTGTAATGAATAATGCAATAACTTCAATGATATTTGAAATGCTAGAAAAGAGCGGAGTAAAAACTCATTTCATAAAGAAGTTAAACGAAAGGGAACAGTTTTGTAAGAAGGTTGAAATTGTTCCTATTGAAGTAATAGTTAGAAATGTAGCTGCAGGAAGTATGTCAAAGCGTCTTGGAATTCCCGAAGGATTTGAGCTTAAAACTACAGTATATGAGCTTAGCTATAAAAATGATGAATTAAATGATCCTTTAATAAATGACTATCATGCAGTTGCAATGGGAATTACTACTTTTGATGAACTAAATGAGATATATGAACTTACAGAAAAGGTTAATGAAGTACTTAAAGCTTTCTTTTTAAAGTGCGGTATAAAGTTAATTGATTTCAAACTTGAATTTGGAAGATACAACGGTGAAATACTTCTAGCAGATGAAATATCACC
Source organism: Clostridiaceae bacterium UBA4839 (assembly GCA_002400085.1). GTDB lineage: Bacteria > Bacillota > Clostridia > Clostridiales > Caloramatoraceae > UBA4839. Next base: position 14,252 of record DHEX01000119.1, read on the forward strand.
TGATACTTGTAGATTGTGGGACGTTAATACAAATCAAAAGCTTGATAAGGACAGATTTAGAAGAGATCTTGGGGACGTAAAGGAAGCTTATGAGGAAATATTAAAGAGAATAAGCAAGTGAAGTGCCACGTGCCTGGCACTTGAGGAGGTAGAGGAGGAGGTAACAGGGAGTGTTTAAACATCTTGATTTTGAAGATATGGATAAGTTCAAAGAAGAATGCGGGGTTTTCGGCATATTTTCTCAGGGCGGCGTTGATGTTGCTGCTATAACTTATTACGGACTTTATGCACTTCAACATAGGGGACAGGAAAGCGCAGGGATAGTAACTTCAGACGGGGAGAACTTAAACTGTTACAAGAACATGGGCCTTGTTTCAGAAGTATTTAACGAGGAAGTTTTAAAAGGACTAAATGGATTTTCAGCCATAGGCCATGTAAGATATTCAACAACAGGTTCAAGCAAGGTTGAAAATGCTCAGCCAATTTTGGGTAAGTTTAAGCTTGGACCTATTGCTATAGCCCATAATGGTAATTTAGTAAATGCAGATATAATAAGGGAGCTTTTAGAAGACTGCGGATCTATATTTCAAACCACAATAGATTCCGAGGTAATTTTAAATTTAATTGCAAGAGGAGCCAAAAAAGGAATAGAAAGAGCAGTAGTTGATTCTATGCAGGCGGTAAAAGGTTCCTATGCCATTGTTATATTAACTGAGGACAAATTAATTGGAGTAAGAGATCCTAATGGAATAAGACCTTTATGCTTGGGAAAGTTAGATAATAGTTATATTTTATGTTCGGAAAGCTGTGCTCTTGGTTCAATTGGAGCTGAATTTATAAGGGATGTAAATCCAGGGGAAATAGTAATAATTGATAAGAATGGTTTAAAGTCTGTTAATTTTGCAGAAAAAACAAAATGTGAAACCTGTGTATTTGAGTATATATATTTTGCAAGACCGGACAGCACTATAGACGGAATAAATGTATATTCTTCAAGGGTTTTAGCTGGTGAAAGGCTTTATGAGGAATCCCCAGTGGATGCGGATGTTGTGATTGGAGTTCCTGACTCTGGAGTACCGGCTGCCATTGGATTTTCAAAAGCATCTAAAATACCTTATGCCATAGGTTTTATTAAAAATAAATATGTAGGAAGAACTTTTATTGCTCCATCTCAGGAAATGAGGGAAAGGGCAGTTTCTGTTAAACTTAATCCTCTAAAAGTAAATATTGAAGGAAAAAGGGTAGTAATTGTCGATGATTCTATTGTAAGGGGAACTACAAGCAGGAAATTAGTAGAAGCTCTTAGAAAATCAGGGGCAAAAGAAGTACATTTTAGAATTGCCTCCCCTGCTGTAAAATTTCCCTGCTATTTTGGAATAGATACTCCTTATAGAAGCGATTTAATTGGAGCTCATAAAAGTGTAGAGGAAATAAGGGAGACAATTGGAGCGGATTCTCTTTCTTATTTAAGCATAAATGGACTTTTAAAAACTTTTGGAAACAAGCAGAACTATTGCCTTGGATGCTTTAGCGGAATTTATCCTGTTTCAGCACTGATGGAAAAGGAAGAACTGGAACGGTGATATTAAGGCTCTGCTTTAAGATGTTGCTGATTTTTATAGTAGGGGAGAACATTGTTTTAAAACACAGCCTAAGTTAAAAAATAAAAATGTTTGAGGGAGGGAAATAGCATGATAGATTATAAATCCTCTGGAGTTAACATTGAAGAAGGATATAGAGCTGTTGAACTTATGAAGGAACATACAAAAAAGACCATGATACCTGGAGTAATAAATGGAATTGGAAGCTTTGCAGGGATGTTTGAACTGCCTGATTTAAAAAATCCTGTTCTTGTTTCAGGAACAGATGGTGTAGGAACAAAGCTTGAAATTGCATTTAGGATGAAAAAGTATGATACCGTTGGAATAGATTGTGTGGCAATGTGTGTAAATGATGTACTTTGCCATGGGGCAAAGCCCCTCTTTTTCCTCGATTATCTTGCCTGTGGGAAATTAAATGCAAATGTGGCAGCAGATTTAGTTAAAGGAGTATCAGAGGGCTGTATTCAGGCAGGCTGTGCTTTACTTGGAGGAGAAACTGCTGAAATGCCGGGATTTTATGATGAAGGGAAATATGATATTGCAGGCTTTTCTGTGGGAGTTGTTTCTAAGGAAAAAATAGTTGATGGAAGTAAAATAAAGCCCGGGGATGCTTTAATTGGAATTGCATCTTCAGGAGTTCACAGCAATGGATATTCCCTTGTTAGAAAACTTGTACAGGATTTAGATGAAACCCTTGATGGGAAAAAGGTTGGGGACATACTTTTAACTCCAACAAAAATATATGTTAAACCAGTGCTTAATATTTTAGAGAAGTTCAATATAAAGGGTATGGCTCACATTACAGGAGGAGGCTTTTATGAAAACATACCAAGGATGTTTAAGGAGGATTTAACAGCAGTTATAAACAAGGATAGTTTTCCTGTACCGGGCATATTTAACTATCTCTTAGATAAGGGTGCAGATAAGTCCAAAATGTTTAATACTTTTAATATGGGAATTGGTTTCGTGATTTGTGTAGATGAAAAGGATGCAGATGCTGTAGTAAAGGAGCTTATTGGATTAAATGAAAGAGCTTATAGAATTGGATTTATTGAGAGGAGTAAAACTGGGGGTGCTGGAGTTTGTTTAGTATAGGAGTCCTCATTTCAGGGGGAGGAACAGACCTTCAATCCATAATAGACAGCATTGAAAATGGATACTTAAACTGCAGTATTAAGACTGTTATAAGCGATAGAGAAGGGGCTTTTGGTCTTGAGAGGGCAAGGGCTCATGGAATAGAAACTCATGTAGTAGATAGAAAATTATATAAGGAAAACATATCAAGAGAAATAGAAAAGATTTTAGGCGATGTAGACTTAGTGGTTTTGGCGGGTTTTTTATCCATACTTGATGAGGATTTTGTAAAAAACTATGAAAACAAGATAATAAATATTCATCCATCCCTTATTCCATCCTTTTGCGGAAAAGGGATGTATGGATTAAAAGTTCATAAAGAGGTCATTGACTACGGAGTTAAATTTTCAGGCTGCACAGTACATTACGTGGACAAAAATCCTGATGCAGGCCCTATAATTCTTCAAAAGGTTGTGCCCGTTTATGAGGATGATACAGCTGAAACCCTTCAAAAGAGGATCTTGATTGAAGAACACAAGGCACTTCCGGAAGCAATAAAGCTTATAAGTGAAGGGAAGATAAAAATACACGGAAGAAAAGTTTGCATATCATGATAAGTAAAGAAAATTTAGGAGGTAAAGTAAAATTGAAAAGAGCTTTAATAAGTGTTTATGATAAAACTAATGTGCTTAAAATGGCAAATTTCTTAAAAAGTAAGGGAGTAGAAATAATATCTACAGGCGGAACTTATAAGTACTTAAAGGAAAATGGAATTGAGGTTAAAGAGGTTTCTGAGGTTACAGGCTTTGAAGAAATACTTGATGGCAGGGTAAAAACTCTTCATCCAGCAATTCATGGAGGAATTTTAGCTGTTAGAAGTAAAAAGGAGCATATGGATGAAATCAAGAAAAAGGGAATAGAGCCAATAGATATGGTTGTTGTAAATTTATATCCTTTCTTTGATAAAGTAGATGAAGACTTATCTTTTGATGAAAAAATGGAATTTATAGATATTGGCGGACCTACAATGATAAGGGCTGCAGCTAAAAATTTTAAAGATGTGATTGTACTAACTGATATAAATGACTATGACAGGGTTATAGATGAAATCGAAAGTTTAGGAGATGTTTCTTTTGAATTTAGAAAAAAGCTGGCAGGAAAAGTATTTAACCTTATGTCTGCCTATGATGGAGCTATAAGCAACTTCCTTTTAGGAGAGGATTCTTATAACGACTATCTTAGCTTTACATATAAAAAGGCTCAAAATTTAAGATATGGTGAAAATCCGCACCAAAGTGCTGCATATTATGTTAAAACTTGCGGAAAAGGTGCTATGAAAGACTTTGAAGTTTTAAATGGGAAGGAACTTTCCTACAACAATATTAAGGATATGGATATTGCATGGAAAGTTGTAAATGAATTCGATACTACAGTGTGCTGTGCGCTAAAGCATAATACTCCCTGCGGTGTTGCAGAAGGGGTTAACGTGTTAGATGCATATACAAAGGCTTATGAATGTGACAGCATTTCTATATTTGGCGGGATAGTTGCATTTAATAGAAAAGTTGACAAGGAAACTGCAAAGGAGCTTGTAAAAATATTTCTTGAAATAGTAATTGCTCCTGATTTTGATGAGGATGCACTTTCTGTTTTAAGAAGAAAGAAGAATTTAAGAATTATAAAATGCAGCGTTAAACCTTCTGGCGCTGTAGAATTTGCAAAAGTTGACGGTGGAATTTTAGTTCAAAGCCCAGATAACAAGCTTATAGAAAATATGAATGTAGTAACAGAGGCGCAGCCTAATAAGTCTCAAATTGAGGACATGATATTTGGCATGAAGGTTGTAAAGTATGTAAAATCCAATGCTATTGTTATTGTAAAGGATAAAAAGACTGTGGGAATAGGTGGAGGTCAGGTAAATAGGATTTGGGCAGCTAAGGAGGCTCTTGAAAGGGCAGTGCAGGTAAACAAAATTTCATCATCAAAGGAATCACTTGAGGAGGCAGGGAAGGGATCAATTCTTGCATCAGATGCATTTTTCCCATTTGATGATGTGGTAGAAGAAGCTGCAAAATATAAAATTGGGGCAATAATTCAGCCAGGCGGATCAATTAGAGATAAGGATTCTATTGAAGCCTGCAATAAACATAAAATAGCCATGGTGTTTACAGGAATAAGGCATTTTAAACATTAATTAAATATCATAGGTGGAGGAGTGTCAATAACCCATCACTAAAGTGACAGGCTTGTAAAAGAGCCTGATGTTGACTACCCTAAGTCTTTATTGACTACGTTATATAAGCCATGATACCCATGAGCGCTTATCCTAACTTGTGGCTCTATTGTTTAATATTAAACAATCCTGTTGGGTAGGGATAGTGTATTAAACTTATATAACATTGGGTAAGGGTAAATTACTCCGAGAGGAGGTAGGCTTTACGTTAGCCTACAAAATAATAAAAGTGGCTGTTTCCTCACATGATTAAAAGTTATGTGCCTCCACAGCCACTTTTATAAAGGAGGAATATTATGATGAAAGTTTTGATTGTTGGAAATGGCGGCAGAGAGCATGCAATAGCATGGAAGGTTGCTAAAAATCCTAAGGTTGAAAAAATATATTGTGCTCCAGGAAATGGCGGAACTGCCCTTTGTAACAAATGTGAAAATGTAAATACAGATAATGTAGAAAAGATACTATGCTTTGCTGTGGATAAAAACATAGATATGACTATTGTAGGGCCTGAAGCTTATCTTGTGGATGGAATTGTAGATATGTTTAAGGAAAAGGGGCTTAAAATATTAGGACCGGACAGAGAAGCTGCAATGCTTGAGGGTAGTAAAATATATGCTAAAAATTTTATGAAAAAATATGGAGTTAAAACAGCAGGGTTTGAAGTTTTTCAGGATGTAAATTCAGCTTTAAACTATGTAAAAAGCTGTGAATACCCAATTGTAATAAAAGCTGATGGATTGGCTGCAGGTAAAGGCGTAGTAATATGCGAAAATGTTGAAATGGCTGAGGAAACTTTAGAAAAGTTCATGGTTAAGGATATATTTAAGGGCTCAGGGAAAAAAATAATAATAGAAGAATATTTAGAGGGTGTAGAAGCATCAGTTTTATCCATAACTGATGGAGAAACCATAATTCCTTTTATATCAGCAAAGGATCATAAGCAGATTTTTGATGGAGGAAAGGGCCCAAATACTGGTGGAATGGGCGCAGTGGCTCCCAATCCATATTTTAATGAAAAAGCATACAGTGATTTTCAAAGGGATATTCTTACTCCAACCTTAAATGGAATTAAAAATGAGGGCTTTGATTATAAGGGGATAATATTCTTTGGCCTTATGATTACAAAAAAAGGTGTTTATCTTTTAGAATACAATGTAAGAATGGGAGATCCTGAAACCCAGGCGGTGCTCCCTCTTATGGAAAGTGATTTTGTGGAGCTTGTTGAAAAAGCTCTTAATAAGGAGCTTAAAAATTATAAAGTAAAATGGTCTGATGAGTTTTGCTGCTCTTTGGTGGCTGCATCAAAGGGATATCCTATGAAATATGAAACAGGATATGAAATTAAAGGAGCAGAAAGCATAAAGGATAATTTGTTTGCTGCTGGTGCAAAACTTATAGATGGGAAGCTTTTAACTTCAGGTGGCAGAGTTTTAAATGTATGGGCAAAAGGAAAAACCCTTGACGAAGCAAGAGAAAAAGCATATAAGAATATAAAAAATATAGATTTTAATGGAATGTACTATAGAAAGGATATAGGAAGATAAGAACTCCAGGGTAAAAAATGCCAGACAAACCAAGTGATTTCGTTAAACTCGCTATCCTCTACAAACGAAATACATTAAGCTTCTCTGGCATTTCCCATCCAAGAGCTTCTACTTGTTCATTTCATATATTTTTCTTATCTCCACTATTTTTGTGCTTTTCATAATCATGTTATTTTGCAATAATTCCCTTTTAAAGAAACATTCAAATATGTGTTACCGTTTACGGAAATTTTATTAGATGGCTGTCATCTGTAATATTTTTATAATCAAACTTCGCCTAAGTATTAAAAAACACTTGGTTTGATATAAATTATTGATAGTTTTCTAAAAAAATATTTTAGAAATAACACAGGAACATTATATGATAAACATAGGCTTTTCAATTGATTCATCCCAAAATATGATTTATTTTAAATTTTTAGAAAGTTTTAAAATTTATATTGACAAGCTGTGAATTTTACTTTAAACTAGGAATATAAGAAACCGGTTACATAGAAAGGGCATACAAGGGGGAACCTAAATGACAACAACAATTAGGGATATAGCAAGAAAAGCTGGAGTTTCTCAGGCTACAGTATCAAGAGTTTTAAATAATTCTGGATATGTGAAAGAAGAAACCAGACAAACTATAGAAAAAGTAATTGAAGAATTAAATTATACACCAAATGCTGTAGCTAGAAGTTTATCCAAAAGTGAAACAAATGTAATAGGAGTTGTGGTTCCTGATATCAATAACCCGTTTTTTGGTGAAGTCATAAAAGGCATAAGCATGGTGGCTGATTCACAAAACTTAAATATAATTTTGTGTGATACCAATGAGAATATGGAAAAGGAAATTAAATCGTTAAAAATGCTCAAGGAGCAAAGAATAAAGGGTATAATTATAACTCCTACATCAGATACAAATGAATTTAACAGCGAATATCTTTTAGCCCTCGAAGATTTAGGAATACCAATAGTTTTGGTAGATAGAGATGTTAAGTATTCAAACTTTGATGCAGTTTTTATTGATAATATAAAAGGAACTTTTGATGCAACAGAGGCTCTTATTAAAGAAGGGCACAAAAAAATTGCAATTATTGCAGGACCAACCACATCAAAGCCTGGAAGGGACAGACTAAGGGGATATAAAAAAGCTCTTACAATGAATAATATGAAATTAGATGAAAATTATATTTTCTATGGCGATTTTAAAATTGGAAGCGGATATGAATGTACTAAAAAAATAGTTAGTATGAAGGACAGGCCTACAGCAATATTAGTATGCAATAATATGATGAACTTAGGCTGCATAAAGGCTCTTAATGAGATGAATATAAGAATACCAGATGATATGGCTCTTATTGGATTTGATGAAATTGAAATGATAGATGTATTAGGAATTAATATAAGTGTAGTTTCAAGACCTACAACTGAAATGGGAAAAACAGCTGCAGAAATTCTTATTAAGAAGCTTAATGGTGAGGAAAAGCAGAGAACAGAAAGAGTAATTTTACCGCCAACACTATTATTAAAGGGTTCTGAGAAATTAATTAAAAAATAAAATTTTATTTGATGACTGTCATCTATAACATCTTCATTCATTTTAAGCCAAGGCTACTGTATGGGATAGAGATTATTTATTAAGGAATTATTTAGTTAAATATGTAAGCGGTTACACAGTTAGGAGGTTTAAATATGGAAAAAGCAAAAATAACAGTTATGGGAAGCTTTGTAGTAGATTTAATGAGTAGGACTCCTCATTTACCTGTAAAAGGTGAAACAGTTAAGGGAAGCACTTTTAAGCTTGGACCTGGAGGAAAGGGTTCTAACCAAGGAGTGGCAGCTCAAAGAGCAGGCGCTGATGTAACTATGAT
>DHEX01000083.1:0-1119 GCA_002400085.1 Clostridiaceae bacterium UBA4839
GTAGGTGCGTGTTATATGAAAACCCTTAGAGCTAAAATTCTTACTTGTTTTATAGTATCTACAACTATTACACTTTCACTGCTTTTATATTTAGTAAATAGGCAGGTTCAGGATATCAATATACCATTAACTCAAAATTTAAGCCAACAAATAATCGATGCTAAAGCTGAAGAAATAGGTGCATGGCTTGAAGAGAGGATAAGCGAACTTAGAGTTATAAGTATTAATGAAGATTTTATAAATATGGATATGGATAAAGCAAAACCATACATAAGGAACTTAAATAAAAGGTTAAGCAATGAGTATGGCAATGAGTCTGAAACCTTTGCTTTTTCTGATCTTGATGGAAATGCATGGATAAGTGATGATACAACAATTCATATAAAAAATAGGGAATATTTTGTGAAAGCAATAAACTCTGATAAGGAATTTGTTGTTAGCAATCCAATAATATCAAAAACTGATTCTGCACCAATTGTTATAGTAATTTATCCAATACGAAATGCGGATGGGAAAGTAGTTGGTACTATTCATGGGGCAATTAATTTATCTAAGCTTTCTCAAATTTCATCTAATATAAAAATGCATGGCAGCAATGCATGGATAACGGATAGCAGAGGAAATATATTTACTGATGTACCAAAGGATAATGTTAAAGATATGAGTGATTTTGATACACTTATTTCTGAAAATACTGGTAAAATAAACATATTTAAGATGTCTAAGTATGGTTATAAGGGTTTTGAATCTGTAGGCAAAAAGATGCTTAATGGTCAATCGGGAATAGATAAGATTATTAAGCCTGATGGCAAAGGAGGTATAGTTATATACTCACCTATACCTTACTCAGATGGATGGTCCCTTGGAATAACTATTCCTGAAGAAAAGATGTATGCTGATACAAATAGGTTGATCCATCTGATAATAATATTTAGTATAATATTGCTTCTTGTTTCTATTTTAATCTCACTCATTTTTACGTCATCTATTGTAAAGCCTGTTAGAAAGTTACAAATGCTGATGAAAAGAGTTGAAAATGGGGATTTAAATATTCACTATGATGGTAAAGGCCATGATGAAATTGCACAGTTGGGATACAGCTTTAATAGCATGGTGGAT
>DHEX01000083.1:1181-37066 GCA_002400085.1 Clostridiaceae bacterium UBA4839
ATGATCACAGCACTTTCAAATTTGTTTAGAATATCTTTAAGTAAAGGGAAAGAAATTATTACCTTTGGAGAAGAAATTGAGCATGTGAAAAGTTATTTATTTATACAGCAGGAAAGGTTTAAAGATAAACTAAAATATTCAATAAATTATGATGAAAGCCTTAATAATTTTAAAGTTTTAAAACTTATAATACAGCCTATTGTAGAAAATGCAATAAATCATGGTATAAAAACAAAAAGGGAAAATGGATTTATAAACATCAGCATAGAAAAAAAAGAAAATGATATATATATTTATGTTAAAGATAATGGTATGGGAATTGAAGAGGGGCGTCTTAAATTAATAAAATCCTGCTTGAAAAAGGGGGGAACGGAATATGAGGATATTGGTTATGGTATTTTCAATGTAAATGAAAGAATTCAACTTCAATTTGGAAAAAATTACGGTGTTGATATAGATAGCATTTATGGCTTTGGAACTAAAGCTACAATTAAAATACCTGTAATTAAGGAAGGTGATTTATTATGTTAAAGGTATTAATTGCAGATGATGAGGAAGCAATTAGAAAGGGACTTAAGAAAATCATTACATCTGCAGATATAGGTCTTAATATAATTGGAGAAGCTTCTGATGGTGAAATAGCTCTTGAAATGGCAGAAAAATTAAAACCCGATATAATGCTCATTGATATAAATATGCCCTTTTTAAATGGTCTTGATTTTTTAGATAAAGTGAACAAGCTTATACCGGATGCAATTACTATAATAATATCAGGATATGATGAATTTGAATATGCCAGAAAGGCTTTACAGCTTGGGGTATTTGATTATATTCTAAAGCCTGTAAATCGTAAAAAATTAATAGATACCCTCCATAGAGCCATTGATGCTTACAACAAAAAAATGAAGGAAAAAGAATATAAAAAATTAACTCAAATTGAATTTAAAGAAAACAAAACTTATATTCAAGAAAACTTTTTAAAAAAATGTATTGAAAATGATTTTGAAGAGAAATATTTAATAAAAAATATGGATTTGCTCGAAATAGATAACGATGAGAATATGTGGCTTTTTATTATTAATGATAAGGATGAAATATTGAAAAAAAATATAGATATAAAGTGTTACTCCTTTTACAAGGATGAATACCTTATTTTAATTATAAAAAATGGATTCTTAGATATTGAAGAAATAAAAAAGAATTTAACTGAGACATACGTAAGATTATCAGGTAATGAGATGATATATTCTTATTCAATATTGGAAAAGGGAATATTAAGTTTAAATAATGCTTATAGAAATCTTTTAAAGGAACATATTAAAAAAGGTCAAAATACAGGCAATATATCACGCATAATTAATTACATAAAGGATAACTATTCAGACCCCAATTTAAGCTTACAGCGTGTGGCTGATGAATTTCATGTTAGCCCTTCTTATTTATCACGTATAATAAATCAAAAAATTGGTATTTCATTTATTGAATATCTTACAGAAATAAGGTTAAATAAAGCAATAGAATTATTAAATACGGATAATGATGATGTTTATATATATGAGATTGCAAAAAGTGTAGGATATAACAGCCAGCATTATTTTAGCCGTATTTTTAAAAGTAAAACAGGTTTTTCACCTTTAGAATATAAAAATAAAAAGCTGTAAAATTTATCAACCGTAATACCCCGCCCCAGGCGGGGTATTACGGTTGATACGCACCTGGATTGGCTCTTCTAAGAATCACTGATGACCTTATACTTTTTTGCCAATATACATTCCATAAAATAATCCTCTCATAAATATACATGTCATCATCAAAATTATCATGATCACATATTTTGTTCTGCTTTTATAGTAGCTTTTAATTAGCATTTTAATCCCTCCATTAATATTATCTCATTATTGATAAAAAATTATTAATTAATAATTTTCATATAGAAAGTATTGTATGCATTAAAAATTGCATTAAAAATATTTATTTATTTTCAATTTTGTGCAGGAATTATTAAATTAATATAGAATAATACTAGTATAGTGGTAAGAAGTGGAGTATTGTGGAGTAAGGTTGTGGTGAAAAATATGTTTATTGGAGAATATAATCACACAATAGATTTAAAAAATAGAATAATAATTCCATCAAAATTTAGAGATGAACTTAAAAATTCATGTATTATAACTAAAGGGCTTGATGGATGTTTATATATATACACCAAAGATGAGTGGAATAAAATTGAGGATAAGCTTAAAATACTTCCACTCACTAATAAAGAAGCAAGAGCATTTACAAGATTTTTCTTTGCAGGTGCAGCTGAGATTGAAATTGATAAGCAGGGAAGAGCACTAATTCCACAAAATTTAATTGAATATGCTCAAATAAAGAAGGATATAGTAAGTATTGGAGTATCAACAAGGATTGAAATATGGAGTAAGGAAAAGTGGGAAGAATATAATAATACGGATGTTGATTTTGAANNTGTATTGAAGGTTTAAATATAAAACCTGATGGAACATATGTTGATTGCACTTTAGGAGGAGCTGGACATTCAAATGAGATTTTAAAAAGATTAAACTCAATGGGAATGCTAATTGGGATAGATCAGGATAAAGATGCAATAAAAGCTTCAGAAGAAAGATTAAAAGATTTTACAAATAAGAAAATAATAAATAATAATTTTGCTGAAATTAAATCAATTTTTAAAGAATTAAGACTAAATGGGGCAGATGGATTTTTGCTAGACCTTGGTGTTTCATCATATCAGCTTGATAAAGCTGAAAGAGGATTTAGCTATATGCATGATGCACCATTAGATATGAGGATGAATACAAAACAAGATTTTAATGCATATGATGTGGTCAATAGCTATTCAAAATATGAATTACAAAGAGTAATAAAGGACTACGGAGAGGAAAAATGGGCAAGCAGAATAGCTGATTTTATAGTAGAGGAAAGAAAAATTAGGCCAATAGAGACAACTTTTCAACTTGTAGATATTATAAAAAAAGCAATACCTGCTTCAGCAAGAAGGGGTGGACCTCATCCTGCAAAAAGAACCTTTCAGGCAATTAGAATTGAAGTAAATCAGGAGATACCAATACTTGGGAATGCTGTTAATGATATTATAGATCTGTTAAATCCTGAAGGAAGAATTTGCGTTATTACATTTCATTCCCTGGAGGACAGGATTATAAAAAACATATTTAAAAAAAGAGAAAACCCATGTACTTGTCCACCAGAGTTTCCAGTTTGCGTTTGTGGGAAAACTCCTGAAATACAAATAATAACTAAGAAACCAATTACACCTAAAGAAAAAGAAATTCAGGAAAATCCAAGATCCAGAAGCGCTAAGCTTAGAATAGCAGAAAAATTATAGTTCTAAAGAATTTAGGGGGTGAATAGATTGGTAATGAAAAACAAGGCTTCAAATGCCGCCAATTATTCTTATGGAAGTGTAGCTTACAAGATCCAACCTGAAATTGAAGAAAATCAAAAGAAATCAATTAAAAATTCTAATCATAAAAACTATTTAAAAGTAAGGGCTAACATTATATTCCTAGTAGGGGTGATATTTGCCTGCAGCATTGTGATATTGTATAGATATTCTTATATTATACAAGCCAATGGAAATTTAGGAAGTACAAAAGCTAAGATTCAGGATTTGCAAAGTGAAAACAAAAATCTTATTGTAGAGATTGCAAAAACCGAAAATATTAAAGACGTTGAAAAATATGCAGTTGCAAAACAAGGTATGGTTGAGCCACTCCCAAAAGAAATTGTCTATATGGATGTTAAACCTTTAAGCAAAATTGCAGAGGCAAATGGCGCTAATATAAAAAATAATGAAGCAAATATGAAGAATAAGGTAAACAAGTTTTTCGGATTAATAAAATAAGGGGGCATCCTTTTGAATTCGGATTCTAAAAATAATACTAAAATAAGAAAAAGAATTGTTTATTTACTTCTGATTATATTTTTTGTTCAAATAGTTATTGTTGCAAGATATGCTTATGTTCAAATAGTTTGGTCCCCGCAGCTTCAAAAGTGGGCAAGCGATCAGTGGACAAACGAGATAAAAATTGATGCAAAAAGAGGAATGATATTAGACAGGAATATGAAGCCTTTAGCAGTAAGCGGCAATGTAGAAAGAGTTGACGCTTATATGAAGGAGATAAATGATGCAGTTAAAGATAAAAAGACTACTAAAGATGAAATAGCTGGAAAGCTTTCATCTGTTTTAAATATAGATAAAGCAACTCTACTTGCCAGATTAAATAAAACTCTGCCCAATGGAAAGCCAATGCTAAGTGTTAATTTAGCAAGGCAGATAGATAAAGAGCAGGGTAATAAAATAAGGGAAATGAAGCTGCCTGGTATAGCTGTTTACCCCGACACAAAAAGGTATTATCCCAATGGGAATCTTTGCTCTCAAGTCATTGGAAATGTTGGCATTGATGGGGATGGCAGAGCTGGCATTGAATATCAATATAATAATGAACTTAAAGGAGCCCCGGGAAGAATAACAGCAGAAACTGATAAGTTTATGCGTGAAATGCCATATAGTATTTCAAAATATGAGCCTCCTAAAAATGGAAGCGATGTTGTGCTAACAATTGATCAATCAATTCAATATTTTACTGAGAAAGTAATTGAAAAAGGTCTTAAAGAGTATAAAGCAAAACAAATTTCAGCAATTGTTATGGACGTAAAGACAGGAGAAATACTTGCAATGGCAAATAAACCTGATTATGATCCAAATGAACCTGTTAAGGGTGATGTAACAAGTTCAATGGCACTATGGAAAAACAGAGCAGTTAATGACAGCTTTGAACTTGGCTCAGTAATGAAGGTTGTAACTGCATCTGCAGCTCTTCAGGAAGGGCTTACAAAAAAATCAGATACTTTTGTATGCAATGGGAGTAAAAATGTGGCAGGTCATACTATAAGATGCTGGAAGTCAGGAGGACATGGAGTTCAGACACTGCCGCAGATATTGCAAAATTCATGTAATGTGGGCTTTATGACTTTAGGTGAAAGACTTCAAAAGGAGAAGCTTCACAAATATTATGATTTATATGGATTCGGAAAGCCAACAGGAATTGATTACCCTGGGGAACAAAGTGGAATTATAAAACCTCTTAAGGAGGTGGGCCCTGTTGAACTTGCTAATGAATCCTTTGGACAGGGAATTTCTGTTACCCTTATACAGTATATAACTGCGTTATCTGCAATTGCCAATGATGGCAAACTAATGCAGCCTCATCTTGCTAAACAAATTGTTTATACAGATGAGAATGATAAAGTAACAGAAACAAAAGATATAAAGCCAAAGTTTGTAAGACAGGTAATATCTAAGGAAAACTCAGAACTTATGAGAGAAATGCTTGAGGATGTTGTAACAAAAGGAGCAGGTAAAAAGGCATATATTGAAGGATATCATATAGGGGGAAAAACAGGAACAGCTGAAAAAGCTATAAACGGAAAATATGATACTACAGGCAAATATATATCAACTTTTGCTTGTATTGCTCCATGCAATGATCCTAAAATTGCAGTGGTATTATCTATTGATGAGCCAGATCCTTCAAACTATTATTCTGGAAGTAATGCTGCGCCTCTTACAAAAATACTTCTTGAAGACATATTTAGATATTTAAATATGGAACCTGATCTTGGTGAAAATAAAGAAGTTGTGAAAGAAGTTACCATACCTGAAATGAGAGGTAAAAGTATAGCTGATGCTGAGAAAATTTTAAGTAATTTAAATTTAAATTTTGAAATAACGGGTTCTGGTAGTATAATAAATGATGTAAATCCTAAACCTGGCGTTGCTGTAAAAGAAAATACCAAGATTAACCTAATAGCAGATAATTCGCAAAAAATAAATTCTGATGTAGCTGTGCCTGATTTTAATGAAAAAACTCAAAAAGAAATATTAGATGAGGCTAATGCTTTAGGAATTAAGGTTGTTTTCTCAGGGGATGGGATTGGAGTATCTCAGGACATACAGCCTAAAACTATTGTTAGTAAAGGTACTACAGTAAAAGTTATTTTAGAAAAACCTGAAAACTAATTTTAGCACAACATGATTTTATAATTTGCCCAGTGAAAAGTAGTATTTTCATAGCTTGCTGGGTGAATTCCATAGGTCATCTACTCTATATATTTTTATATTTAAAATAGACGACTTATACATGTTGTGCTATATGCATTAAAGGAGGTAAAAAATGTTAATTTCTCAGCTTATAAATGGAATGAAGGATGCTTACATTGAGGGTGAAGATATTAATATAAATGGTTTAGCATATAATACAAAAGAAATAAAAAAGGGTGATTTATTTTTTTGCATTCAAGGGTTTAAAACAGATGGGCATTTGTTTGCAGAAAAAGCAGTAGAGCTTGGAGCAGCAGCTTTAGTAGTAAGTAGTGATGTAGAGGTAAATAAAAATATAACAAAAGTATTTGTTAAAGATACAAGGGAAGCTATGGCAGTTATGGCATCAAATTTTTATGGGAATCCATCCGATAAAATTAATACAATAGGAATTACAGGAACAAGTGGTAAAACTACATCATCCTTCATGATTAATTCTATACTTAAAGAAGCAAATAAGAAAACAGCATTGCTTGGAACAATTTATAATATTTTCGATCAAGATATTGAAGAAGCAAAAAGAACTACCCCTGAATCATTGGACTTACAAGGCATGTTTAAAAAAATGACAGATCAAAGCATTAATTCGTGCGTTATGGAGATTTCTTCTCATTCATTAGAATTAAAAAGAGTTTATGGTGTAAAATTTAAAGTAGGTGTATTTACCAATTTAACTCAGGATCATCTCGACTTTCACAAAACCATGGAAAATTATTTTCATGCTAAAATGAAGCTTTTTGACAATGCTGAATATGCTGTTATAAATGCTGATGATGAATATGGTCAAAGAGCTGTAAAAACCCTCGGCAATAAGATAATTACCTATGGTATAAACAATAAAGCAGATTTTGAGGCTAAAAATATAAGAATTGATGAAAGAGGGAGCTATTTTGATTTATTATATAAGGATAAAGTTGTTCCAATTGAAATCAATCTTATAGGAAAGTTTAACATATATAATGCACTTTGCAGTATTGCAGCTTGCAGTGCATTTGGGATTCCAATGGACGATATAGTAAATGGTTTAAAGAAGCTTAAAAATGTAATAGGAAGAAGTGAAAAAATAATTTCCAGCAGTGGGTTTACAATATTAATTGATTTTGCTCATACTCCTAATGAAATAAAAAATATTTTGAAAACCGCCAGAGAATATACTAAAAACAAATTAGTAATTGTGTTTGGATGCGGAGGAGACAGGGATAAAGCTAAAAGACCTATTATGGGGAAAATTGCTGGAGAACTATCAGATTTTTGCGTTGTAACATCTGATAATCCAAGAAGTGAGCAGCCTGAAGCAATTATTGACGACATTTTAGTTGGTGTTAAGCAAACAAATGTTTCATATGTAGTAATTCCTGATAGAAAAAGTGCTATTAAATATGCAATAGATAATGCCAAAAGCGGGGATGTTATAGTTCTTGCAGGAAAAGGACATGAGAAATATCAAATTTTAAACGATAAAACAATTCCTTTTGATGAAAGAGAGATTGTAGAAGAAATACTTAGGAGGGAGTAATATTGGAAGCATTAAACATAAAAGAAATTGTTTCAGCTACAGGCGGCACTTTAGTAAACTGCTCGGAAGATATGATAGTTAACGGAATAAGTACAGATAGTAGAAATATAAATGCAGGAGATTTATTTGTGGCTTTGAAGGGAAAGAACTTTAACGGGCATGATTTTATTCCTAAAGCTCTTGAAAGCGGGTGCACAGCAGTTTTAGCAAGCGAAGAAATTGAAGATAATATACCTTTAATAAAGGTTGATGATACCCTTGAAGCATTGAAGTTATTAGCAAAATATTATAGAAGTAAATTTAGTTATCCTGTTATTGCTGTAACAGGCAGTACTGGGAAAACCAGTACAAAAGAAATGATCAGCAGTATTTTAAGCCAAAAGTTTAAAGTACATAAAACAAGGAAAAATTATAATAATGAAATTGGTTTGCCTTTAACAATATTTGATATGTCAAATAAGTATGACGTATCTGTTATTGAACTTGGAATGAGTAATTTAGGTGAGATAAAAAGGCTTGTGGATATAGCAAGACCGGATATAGCAGTAATAACAAACATAGGAACAGCTCATATTGAAAATTTAAAAACCCGTAAGAACATATTTAAAGCAAAAATGGAGATTACTACTTATTTTAATAGCGATAATTTATTAATTGTTAACGGGGATGATGATTATTTATCTGCTGTTTCTAATAAAAATTATAATATCATAAAAACTTCTATTAGTAATAAAGGAAATTATAATGCTGAGGATATAATAAACCTTGGCAGTAAGGGCATAGAATTTACAAGCAAATATAAAGGCAATAAGTATAAGTTTAAAATTAATGCACCTGGTATTCATAATGTTTATAATGCTCTTATGGGCATTGCTGTAGCAGATAAGTTTAACCTTTCTTTAGAACAGCTTATAGATGGAATATATAATTATAAACCTTCCAATATGAGAAATGATATTATTGAGCTGCCTGATGGTATAAGGATTATAAATGACTGCTACAATGCAAACTTGGATTCCATGAAAGCAGCTATTGACGTGCTTAATTCTATTTCAAATGGAAGAAGAATTGCAATATTGGGTGATATGTATGAGCTTGGAGATTTTTCTATTAAGGCCCATAAAGATGTAGGTATTTATCTAAAAGATAAATGTGATATACTTATTTCAGTTGGACAAGATGCAAAATATATTTATGATGAAGCTGTTAATAATATGAAAGCATATTATTTTAGGACCAAAGAAGAGGCCTGCCAACTCATAAAAAAAATTATTACTAACAATGACACAATTTTAGTAAAAGCATCAAGAGCAATGCAGATGGAAAGTGTAGTTGATTTTATAGTGAAAGACAGGAAGAGAGGAATTTAAAATGAATGTTATTATTTATTCAGTTATTGTTGCTTTTTTAATTGTACTTTTATTAGGGCCTATAATTATACCAGCTTTAAAAAAGTTTAAATTTGGACAGTTTATAAGAGAAGAAGGGCCACAAAGCCATATGAAAAAAGCAGGCACTCCGACAATGGGTGGGATCATGTTTATAATATCTTCGATTATTACAACACTTATTGTATACCAGGATATAACAATGCCGCTGCTTTTCACATTAATAACAATGCTTGGATATGGAATGGTTGGATTTATAGATGATACACTTAAAATTAAAAAGAAAAATAATGAGGGATTAAAAGCCCATCAAAAATTTTTAGGACAGGTGGCAGTTGCACTTATTTTGACTGTTTATGCTTATCATAGTAAAGATATTGGAAGTGCTGTGCATATACCATTTACAAATAAAATGTGGGATTTAGGAATTTGGTATATACCATTTATGATTTTTGTAATTGTTGGGACTGTAAACGGGGTTAATTTAACTGATGGTCTTGATGGCCTTGGGGCAGGTGTTACTGTATTAGTGTCTGTCTTTTTTACAGTTGTAACCTATTCAATGCATAAAACTGATATGGCCATATTTTGCGGGGCATTAACAGGCAGCTTATTAGGATTTTTAAAATATAATTCTTATCCTGCACAGGTTTTTATGGGCGATACAGGATCTTTAGCACTTGGTGGAGCAATTTCAGCTATTGCAGTACTTCTTAAAATGCCTTTTATATTGGTTATAGTTGGAGCTATATATGTAATAGAAGTGCTTTCAGTAATAATTCAAGTTGTTTCCTTTAAGCTGACTAAAAAAAGGGTCTTTAAAATGGCTCCGCTGCATCATCATTTTGAGCAATGTGGATGGCATGAAACTAAAGTAGTTTCATGGTTTTGTATTTTTACTGCTATATTTTGTTTGGTAGGTTTTTTAGCAATTAGTTATTAGGAGGATTTTATGGAGAAAAAGAAAAAACCTTTTGATTTTCCGTTGTTTCTTGTAATAATTATACTGCTTTGTATAGGAATCACTATGGTTTTTAGTGCCAGCATGTATGAAGACTTTTTTTATTATCATGATAAGTTTTATCATTTCAAGAAACAACTTGTTTGGTCTGCAATTGGGATGTTTGTTTTACTTTTTACTGCAAACATAGATTATAAAAAGTTGAAAAATAGAAAACTAGTTGGCTTTGGAATGCTTATAACTTTAATATGCCTAATAGTAGTATTTATGCTGCCTGATGTAAAAGACGTTCACAGGTGGATTGTAATAGGCGGTTTAAGATTTCAGCCATCAGAGCTTGCAAAGTTTATGATAATAATATATGTAGCTGAATATATTTCAAGAAAGGGAAGCTCAATATCTGAGTGGAAAAAGATTTTTTCAGTTCTTTTAGTATCAGGGGTTTTTGCGGGACTTATACTTAAAGAGCCTAATATGAGTAATGCAGTAATAATTATGGCAACTACCTTTTGTATGCTGTTTGTAGGGGGAGCCAAAATGCAGCATCTTATTGCTTTACTTGCTTTGGGTTTTTGTGGTGGAACGTATTTTGCTTTTTCAGAGGATTATAGAAAAAAGAGAGTTTTTGGATTTTTAGATCCTTTCAAAGATCCACTGGACAAAGGTTATCAAGCTATCCAATCTTTATATGCCTTAGGTGTTGGAAATATCTTTGGTGTAGGTCTTGGAAAGTCAAGACAAAAAGGATATTATATACCTGAAGCTCAAAATGATTTTATATTTGCAATTCTTGGAGAGGAACTAGGATTTATTGGTACATTCTTTGTTATAGTTTTATTTGCTGTACTAGTATGGAGAGGAATGAAGATTGCTTTAAATTGTAAAGATAGGTTTGGAGCATTGCTTGCAACTGGAATAACTTCTCTTATAGCAGTACAATCAAGTATAAACTTTTTAGTTGTTGCATCATTTATGCCAGTTACAGGAGTGACCCTTCCTCTTATTAGTTATGGAGGTTCTTCACTAGTGTTTACAATGGCGGAATTAGGATTGCTCTTAAGCATTTCACGTTACTCAGAATAGAATGGGAGTTGGTATTTGTGAGAATAATCATATCAGGTGGAGGAACTGGAGGACATATATATCCAGGAGTTGCAATAGGAAAAAAGATACTTGAAAAAATGCCTGATGCCAAAATATTATTTGTGGGAAGTAAAAATGGTCTTGAAAAAAAGTTGGTGCCAAGAGAAGGCTTTGATATAAAATATATAACTGTAGAGGGATTAAATAAAAAGTTCACAATTAAAAAAATTGGTTCGTTTTTTAAAGTATTTAAGGGATATTTTCAATCGTTAAATATTATAAAGGAGTTTAAACCAGATATTGTAGTAGGTACTGGGGGATATGTATGCGGTCCTGTTGTTCTTGCAGCATCAATGAAAAATATTCCAACACTTATCCATGAACAAAATGCCTTTCCAGGTATGACAAATAAAATGCTATCACGTTTTGTTTCAAAAATAGCTATTAATTTTAAGGAAAGTGAAGAATATTTTCCTAAAAATAAAGTAATTTATACCGGTAATCCTATTAGGAGCCAATTTACTAAAACAGACAAGGCAAAATCGAGAATAGATATGAAATTTGATATTAATAAACCTCTTTTATTAGTTGTTGGTGGAAGCAGAGGAGCACGTAATATTAACAATGCTGTTGTTAATATTATACCTCAACTTATGCAAAGCGGCATTCAGCTTTTATTTATTACGGGCGAAAATGAATATGAGAATGTAAAAACCAAATTAAAATCTATTAATATGGACATTAATAGTTTAAAGGGAATTAAAATAATCCCTTATTGCTTTAATATGGATGAGGCTATGGCAGCTTGTGATTTAATAATAAGCCGTGCAGGAGCTACTGTACTATCTGAAATTACTGCACTTGGAATACCTTCAATTTTAATTCCATCACCTTTTGTAGCAAACAATCATCAGGAATATAATGCAAGAGCTATTGAAAGAAATGGTGCAGCTATTGTAATAACAGAGTCGCAGCTGGAATCAGATATATTAAGAGAACAGGTAATAAATATTATTAATAATAAGCAGGTATTAAAAGAGATGTCTGCTAATGCAAAGAAGCTATCAAATATTGATGCAGCAGATAAAATATATGAAATTATTATTAATTTAGTATCAAAATGATATCTTCTGTCTAAATTATAGTAAAATTAAATTAAATGCTAAAAATTTGAGGTATAATTATGAATGGAAAAGTTGAAAAAAAAATCAGGAGAAAGAAAGTATTTTTTCCATTATCATTTCTCATAATTTTTTTAGGTGTTTTATGCTTGTTTTTATTTAAATCAAATTATTTTAACATTGCAGCCGTGAGTGTTGAAAATAATAACATAGTTTCTGCAGATGAAATTAAAGCACTTGCTAATTTAGAGGGGAAAAATATATTTTTAGTTGATTTAAATAAAATAGAAAAAAAAATTCAATATAATCCATATATTGATTCGGTAGAAATGATTAGAAAATATCCCAATAAAATTACTATAAGGCTTCAAGAGAAAAAAATTATGGGATTAGTTAAATATAAGAATGTATTTATTAATATTGATAATGAAGGAAATATGATTCAAACTGTTGATAAATTCCCTGACTGCAAAATTCCACTGATTGAAGGCATTGAGGTTAAGGAATATATTCCCAAAAAACCAATACTTGAGTCTGATGATGTTAAATTAAAAGCTTTAAAGGCGGCTTTTAAGGTAAATGAATATAAGGAGTATAAGAATTTAATTTACAGCATCGATATAAGTGATCCTTATAATATTTCATATAAAACAAAGGATGGAATAGTTATAAATGTTGGGGATTTTAATAATATGGAATATAAACTTGCATGTGCATATAGTGTACTGAAATCCAATATTCCAAAAAAAAGTGGATATATTCAAATTAATTCAGATGGAACAGCAACATATAAAAATAAAAAATAAAACATTATATTATTCCATTTTAAAGGAGAGCTCATATGAAAAAGTATCTTTCACAAATTGCATTAGGACTAGTGTGCGTTTTACTTGGCTTTATGATTTCTTATCAGTTTAAGCTGTATTATAATCCTCAAGCTAAATTGAAGAGCCGTTCCTTTGAAGATTTAACAAAAGAAATTGAACAGCTTCGAAAACAAAGGGATGAGCT
Source organism: Clostridiaceae bacterium UBA4839 (assembly GCA_002400085.1). GTDB lineage: Bacteria > Bacillota > Clostridia > Clostridiales > Caloramatoraceae > UBA4839. Next base: position 14,407 of record DHEX01000083.1, read on the forward strand.
TTCAAAAAATGTAACTGAACTTCAGGATAAAATTGATGTATATGAAAAAAATACAGCAAGTTCCAGTGAGGCAGCAAATAAAATGAAAGATGAATTAGATGATTTAAGGAAACTTGCAGGGCTTACGGATGTGGAGGGACCTGGAGTTATAATTACTTTAACTCCTCCTATGGATGTAACATCTACGGTGCCATATGCAATTAATTCATCTTCTATACTTGATGTTGTTAATGAATTAAATGCTTCAGGTGCTGAAGCTATTTCTATTAATGATGAAAGATTTGTATCCAGGACACAAATCAGGGAAGCGGGGGCTCCTATTATAATTAATGGTACATCGTTTTCACCTAACAAAAATTTTGTTATAAAAGCTATTGGTGATCCTAAAACTTTAGAAGCTGCCTTTAATTTGCCAGGAGGTATTAAAGACAAGTTAAAAGAGGAATATGGCATTACCATGAGTATATCTCAAGAACAAAAAGTTAAAATCTTAAAATACAATAAATATATTGAATACAAGTATATAAAAAAGGCTAGGTGATAGATGTGATACCGTTTATTGGACTTATTATAGGTATTTTTCTTGGAATGATTCTTAAAGTAAATATTCCAAATGCTTTTTTAGATTATATTCCTGTAGCAATTCTTGCAGCCCTTGATTCTGTCTTTGGAGGAATTAGAGCTGGACTTGAAGGTAAGTTTGATACTGAAATTTTTGTAACAGGTTTTTTTGGTAATGTAATACTTGCAGTATTCCTTACCTATATTGGAGACAGCCTTAATGTTCCAATTTATCTTGCAGCAGTTGTTGTTTTTGGCAGCAGACTCTTTAATAATTTTGCTATTATAAGAAGGTTATTAATTGAAAAAGGGAGGAAGAAAATTAAGAAAAAGGAGGAGCAACGATGAAATTTAATGAAGAAAAAGCACTTCTTCTATTTTCAGGTATGCTCACAGGCATATTAGTTGCTACACTATTTTTTAACTCGTCATCCTTTAAGCCTACAGCATTTTTAACATATAAGCAGTACCAAAAATTGAATATGGAGGCTAATGAACTAAAAAATGAAGTGGAGGGTTTAAATAAGGCGTACAATGAACTTGATAGAAAGCTGTATAAATATAATATAAGTAATGAAAAGGATAAAAGTGTTCTTGAAACCTTAAGCAAAGAACTTGAGGAAGCAAAAATGTTTTACGGTGATACTCCTGTTGAAGGCTCAGGAATAAAAGTTACAATAAATGACAACCACGAACATACAAACTACTTTGAACTTATAGATGGCATTACTCATAATTATGATATTTATAATATAGTAAATGAATTAAAAATTGGTGGCGCTGAAGCTATTAGTGTAAATGGAAATAGAATAGCTTCTAATACATCAATTAATTGTGGAGGGCCAACTATATTAATAAATGATGATACTTATATTACACCGCCTTTTGAAATTATGGCTATTGGTGATCCAGACGCGTTAGAATATACCCTTATGCAGCAGCAAAGTTATTACCACTTATTACAAATAAGAGGCTTAGAATTAAATATTACAAAAATGAAGGATATAAAGATGGATTCAGTCATTGAAGTAAAAAAGCCAACATATCTGAATTCAAAAAGATAGTAGCCATATATTTGGCTACTTTTTACAATCAAATTTTAAATTAAGTGTATTTAAAATTTGAATTAAATATATCATGATTATAATTATAATATGCTATATTTATAGAAAAAATTATAACATTTGCATTAATTTTAGAGGAAAATTTAAATTTATGTTGAATATTAAATAGATGAATAATAAAGGAGGTAATAATGTGAGCAATGTTGTTGCATCGCTTGATATTGGTTCATCCAAAGTTTGTGCTACAATAGCAGAAATAAATAAAAATCAATTCAATGTTCTTGGCGTGGGAACCTCCGAGTGTAAGGGAGTAAAAAAAGGAATAATTGTTGATATTGATTCTACAGTTCAAGCAATTAAAAGTGCAGTTAAGCAAGCTGAGCATATGTCAAATAGAGAAATTAAATCTGTATATACCAACATATGCGGTGGCTATTCAACTGTATATAAAAATAGGGGAGTCATTGCAGTTTCAAGGGAAGATAAAGAAATTACCTCAGAAGATGTTGAAAGAGTCATTGATGCAGCTAAAGTTATTGCCATTCCGGCCGATAAACAAATTGTTGATATAATTCCTGAACAATTTATTGTAGATGGATATGATGGTATACGGGATCCAGTAGGAATGGTTGGAGTAAGACTTGAGGTTGAAGCCAACCTTATAGTAGCATCATGTACTACAGTTCAAAATATAATAAGAAGTGTTCAAAAGTCAGACCTTCAAGTTGATGGTATTATAATTGAGCCAATGGGTACATCCACCATAGTATTAAATGAAGATGAAAAGGAACTTGGTGTTGCACTTATTGATGTTGGAGCAGAAACTACAGATATTTCTATATTTAAAAAAGGCTGTTTAAATTATACAAAGGTAATCCCTGTTGGAGGGAATAATATTACTAATGATATTTCTATTGTTTGTAAAATTTCATCTCAGGATGCTGAAAAGATAAAAAGGCAATATGGTGTTGCTAATTCAAATTTAATAAAAAATGATGAGATTTTAAAAATACCAGATTTAGCTGGAAAAGGACAAAAGGAACTGCATTTATTAGATATTGCAAAAATTATGGATGCAAGAATAAGTGAAATGCTATATTTAATAAAAGAACAGTTAGAAGCAAGCGGAGAATATGAAAAACTCTCTGCGGGAATAGTGATTACAGGCGGCGGTTTATTTAGTATTAAAGGTATGCTGGAAAATTGCCAGAATTATTTTGATATCCCAATTAGATTTGGTTATCCCAATTATATTGGGGTAGCAAATCCAGTATATTCAGCGTCATCAGGAATTGCACTATATGCTTTAAAACAAAAAAGATATAGTACAGTCTTAAATAAATCATCTAAATCTTATAATGATTATGATGATGATACTTATGAAGAAAAAAAAGAAGAAAACACAAAGTCAAGGCCTGATTTTATTGAAAAAGTAAAAGAATTTTTTGCTGATTTTTTTTAATAATGCGAAGGGGGTGTTTGCGTGCTTGATTTTGAATTTGATGTAGATCAAAGTGCTCAGATTAAAGTTGTTGGTGTTGGCGGTGGAGGAAATAATGCAGTAAATAGGATGATAGCTGCAGGGTTAAAAGGAATAGAATATATATCCATAAATACGGACAAGCAGGCATTATATTTATCTAAGGCCGGGCAAAAAATACAAATAGGTGAAAAATTAACAAGGGGACTTGGAGCTGGTGCAAATCCAGAAATCGGAGAAAAAGCAGCTGAAGAAAGCAAAGAAGAAATAATCCAGAATTTAAAAGGTGCAGATTTAGTTTTTATAACAGCGGGAATGGGCGGCGGAACTGGAACAGGAGCTGCACCCATAGTTGCTGAAGCAGCAAAAGACCTTGGAATACTTACCGTTGGTGTAGTAACTAAGCCATTTGCATTTGAAGGAAAAAAGAGATATATGCAAGCAGATGCAGGTATTCGTAAACTAAGGGATAAGGTTGACACATTAGTTACCATTCCTAATGATAGATTGCTTCAAGTTGTGGATAAAAAAACACCAATAACAGAGGCATTTAAAGTTGCTGATGATGTGTTAAGACAAGGTGTTCAAGGTATTTCGGATTTAATAACAACTCCTGGGCTTATTAATCTTGATTTTGCTGATGTGAAAACCATTATGCTAAACAAGGGACTTGCACATATGGGTGTTGGACGTGCATCAGGAGAAAATCGAGCAGTGGAAGCAGCTAAAAAAGCTATACAAAGTCCACTTCTTGAAACAACAATTAATGGATCAACAGGTGTTCTTTTAAATATTACAGGCGGATCTGATTTAACGTTATTTGAGGTTAATGAAGCTGCAGATCAAGTTAAACAGGCTGCAGACCCTGATGCTAATATTATTTTTGGCGCTGTGATAAATGAGGATTTAAAAGATGAAATTGTAATAACTGTAATTGCAACTGGATTTGATAAAAATAATAATCTTGAGACAGATAATGATGAAAAAAATAATAAAGGAATTAAATCTGATAAAGTTGAAACAAATACAGTGGATGAGGCAGATCTCGATATTCCACCGATATTTAGGAATATAAACCAAAGAAGATAAAGTAAAGAGATTTTTATTAGAAAAATTACTAATAAAAATCTCTTTATTTTTCATCAAAATAAATCTTATATAGGAATAATTTGATGGAAAATTTTATATTAATAATATTATAAAATGACAAACTTTACATAAAAATGGATATATAATAATTATATGAACTTTTAGGGGTGATGGGATGAAACCCATTATTTACATTGATACTTTAGTTTTTGAAAATTATTGTATGAATTATCTATTATTATATATATTAAATAGAATATGCAAATGTAAAGCAAAGTGGTGGAGAATTTCTATTGCAGCATTAATTGGGGCTTTATATGTACTGATTATATTTTTCCCAGATCTTTCTTTTTTGTATACTTTTATTATTAAATTTTTTGTGTCTGCTATCCTAATTATAGTAGCATTTTTTCCCCATTCTTTTAAGAAATTGATTAAACTAATACTTTTATTTTATATTGAAACTTTTATTTTAGGAGGGTGTATTATTGGATTATTTTATATATACAATTATGATTTTAAATATATAAATGGGACTATATCTTCCAGTCATTTCTCTTCAGAATATATTATTTTAGGATGTATTTGTGCAATACTGTTTGTGAAGATTGGCTTTGATTATTTAGAGGATTATTACTATAAGAAAAATAATATAGTGGAAATGGAATTATATAGTGATAACAAGATATGTAATTTACTGGCTTTTATTGATACTGGTAATTCACTTAAAGATCCAATTTCAAATTCACCAGTTATAGTGGTATACATAAAATCAATACTCGAAATATTGCCTGATAATTTAAAAAATTTAGTAAGTGAAGGAGTAGATTATGATGGGCTTATGAAAGGGATTTGCTGTTCCAATTTAAAGTCACGATTAAGAATTATACCCTATGCAACTGTTGGAGTAGAAAATGGTATGCTCATAGGCATAAAAATTGATAAAGCAGTTTTAAAATTAAATTCCAATCATATAACAGTTAATGACTGTATAATAGCTCTATATAGCAATCCTATTTCTCGTGATAATAATTTTCAGGCTTTAGCAAATCCAGAAATTTTAAAAGAGGGGGCTTGAATTTGTATAAACTATTTATTAAATTACTAAATTTTATAAAATCTATTTTTTTTAATATTGAATGGAAAATATTTAAAGATAATGAATTAAATTACATAGGAGGCAGTGAAGCTCTTCCCCCACCGCTGAGCAATGAAGAAGAAATGATATTAGTAAACCAATTAAAAAATGGTGATAATAGTGTTAGACAGATATTAATAGAAAGAAATTTAAGACTTGTAGTTTATATTGCAAGAAAATTTGAGAGTACAGGGGTAAGTATAGAAGATTTAATTTCTATTGGAACCATTGGACTTATAAAAGCTGTTAATACATTTGATGCCAATAAAAAAATAAAGCTTGCAACTTATGCATCAAGATGTATTGAAAATGAAATATTAATGTATTTAAGAAGGAACAGTAAGGTAAAAGCAGAGATATCCTTTGATGAGCCATTAAATATCGACTGGGACGGAAATGAACTTTTATTATCAGATATTTTAGGAACTGACAATGATATGATTTACCATTGTATAGAAGATGAAGTTGAAAAAGAATTGTTAATAACAGCCATGTCCAAGCTAAGTATTAGGGAAAAACAAATTATGGAGCTGAGGTTTGGTCTTGGAGGGGACAAAGAAAAAACACAAAAGGAAGTTGCGGATATTTTAGGTATTTCTCAATCATACATCTCGAGGCTTGAAAAAAGAATTATAAGGAGATTGAAAAAGGAAATAAACAAAATGATTTAAAAAACAGATAAAAAAATCTTGGATTTTCCAAGATTTTTTTTACTTGTTCTGCAATTAATAATTTAGATTTAATACACAGCGGAGATAAGAAAAATATATTCCATATATTTTTCTTATCTCCGCTGTAATTTGTTCATTAATGATTTTAAATTACGAATTACAGTTACTTGTCAGGGAAGATTTAATTTTTAAAAATATTTATGAATAAAAAAATAGCCCTTTGTAAATAATTTTAATACAACATTAAAGAAGGGGATGAAGTTTATATATGGTAACGAATAAAGTTGAAATATGTGGGGTAAATACATCTAAATTACCTGTATTATCAAATGATGAAATGAAAGATTTAATGATTAAGATGAAGAAAGGGGATAAAGAAGCAAGAGAAAAATTTATAAGCGGGAATTTAAGATTAGTTTTGAGTGTTATACAGAGATTTAATAATAGAGGCGAAAATGTTGATGACTTATTTCAAGTGGGATGTATTGGGCTTATAAAAGCTATAGATAATTTTGATTTATCTCAAAATGTGAAGTTTTCTACATATGCTGTACCAATGGTTATTGGTGAAATCAGAAGATACCTAAGGGATAATAACTCAATTAGAGTTAGCAGATCACTGCGGGATACAGCTTATAAGGCTTTGCAGGTAAGAGATAAATTAATATCTAAAAATAATAAAGAGCCTACCATAACTGAAATATCGCAGGAGCTTAATATACCAAGGGAAGAGGTAGTTTTTGCGCTAGATGCTATTCAGGATCCAGTATCCTTATTTGAGCCTATTTATCATGATGGTGGTGATGCTATTTTTGTAATGGACCAAATAAGCGATAATAAAAACTATGATGAAAATTGGATTGAGAATATTTCAATAAAGCAGGCAATGCAAAGATTAAATAAAAGAGAAAAATTAATATTAAATTTGAGGTTTTTTGAAGGAAAAACTCAAATGGAAGTTGCAAATGAAATAGGTATTTCACAGGCACAGGTATCAAGACTTGAAAAAACAGCTTTAAATCATATGCGAAAATATATTTAATTGGCAGTTCTAATGAACTGCTAATTTTTTAATACAATGAATAAAATATTAATATAATCAAATAAGAGGTGATAAAATGAAAAACAAGGAAGTAAATAAAGGAACATTATCATTGTCTGAATTTCGGCAGATGGAAGTAATTGATGTTTCTGAAGGAAAAAGGCTTGGCTTTATAGGCGATATAATATTTGATGAAGATTTTACAAGAATAGATGCTTTTGTAATACCGCTTCAAAATAGCTTTTTCTCAATGTTTAGAAAAAGTGAAGAAATAATAATAAGGTGGGAACAGGTTAAAGTTATTGGACAAGATATAATTCTTGTGGACATGAAGGTGAAAAATGGTGGAATAGAATATGATAATATCATTGAAATTAATGATGAAAACGGATAATATTAAATTAGTAATACGAAGGAGGAAGCAGCAGTATGAAGTGCCCTTTTTGTAATTATAGTGAAACTAAAGTTTTAGATTCGAGGCCAACTGAAGATAACCTTTCAATTAGACGAAGGCGTGAATGTTTAAGATGTCAGAAAAGATTCACTACATATGAAAAAGTTGAAGATATTCCTGTTTATGTTATAAAAAAAGATGGAAGCAGAGAGCCTTTTAATAAGAGAAAAATATTGAATGGGATGCTCAAATCTTGTGAAAAAAGACCTATAGCAATATCTGATTTGGAGAAAATTGTAGATGATATTGAAATGCAAATCAACAATACCATGCAGCAGGAAGTCAGAAGTGATTATATCGGTGAACTTGTTATGCAGCATTTAAAAAAACTAGATGATGTTGCATATGTTAGGTTCGCATCTGTTTATAAGCAATTTAAAGATATAAATTCATTTGCTGATGAACTTCAAAAAATTCTTGAAGAGAACAAAAAATGATAATCTTGCCTCATCTTTTGATGAAGCAAGATTATTTGATATTATCTGTAATTCACAATTTAGATTTAATTTTGTATTACAACAGTAGAATAATGCGAAGCAAATTTAATATACAGATGCTCTATTTCTATCGTAGGGAACGGTCTTGACCGTTCCGTTGATGAATGGGCGGAATTGGGAGGACGAAACGGTGCCAACACCCAGGTAGTAATTCTATTCTATGGTATTTACAGGATAATCTGAATTTGGTGCGGCGGAACGGTCAAGACCGTTCCCTACCTATAATCATATTATTAGAAATTCGCATTTTGAAGTTGGCATTATGTATTATGTTGCTTAATGCATAGTTAGATGTTATTATTTAATAAGCTGAATGGAGGAAATAACAGTTTATGAGTTTATTGGTTAAAGAAGTTATTAAAAATAGTATTGCTGAAAAAAATAAAATTGAGCCTAATGATATCATATTAAAAATAAATGATAGCGATGTTAAGGATATGCTTGAATATAAATTCTTAACAGCTGATGAGAGCTTAAAACTAACAATTCAAAGAAATAATGATATTATTATAGTTAATGTTAGTAAAGATTTTTATGAAGATTTAGGAATGGTTATAGAAGATGATAGTTTAAATTCTCCTAAGACCTGCCATAATAAATGCGTTTTTTGCTTTATTGATCAGCTTCCCAAAAATATGAGAAAAAGTTTATATATAAAGGATGATGATTCGAGATTTTCTTTTTTATATGGCAATTTCATAACACTCACAAATATGACCTATGAAGATTTAAATAGGATAATTAAATATAGAATAAGCCCTGTTAATATATCTGTTCATACAACAAATCCAGAGCTTAGAATTAAAATGCTTAACAATAAAAATGCCGGTGATATATTAAATAAGATTAAAATATTGGCAGATGGCGGTATAAAGATGAACTGCCAAATTGTTCTTTGTCCTGGAATTAATGATGGGGATGAACTTATTAATACTGTAAATGACTTATACAAGTTTTTCCCTTCAATAACAGATGTTGCAGTGGTTCCTGTAGGGGTTACTAAGTTTAGAAAAAATCCAATAAAAATTTTTAATAAAACCTCTGCCAATAAAGTAATTGATTTGGTTTCAAAACTTCAAAGTAAGTTTGTTAATGAAACTGGAATCCCATTTGTAAGATTAGCAGATGAATTATATTTAATGGCTGACGCTCCGCTTCCTCCTTATGATCATTATGAGGATTTTGCTCAGTTAGAAGATGGCATAGGAATGATAAGATACTTTAAACACTGTATTTTTAGTTCATTAAAACATTCTGAATTTAAAGGAAATGGAAATAATATTGGCATAATCACTGGCACTTTAGCAGAAAAATTTATGAAAGAAGTATGCTGCCATATTGAAAAAAAACTTGATATTAATATAAATGTTTATGCTGTTAAAAATGAATATTTTGGTGAAAGTATAACTGTTTCAGGGCTTATAACTGGAAAAGATATAATAAATCAATTAAAGGGTAAAATAAGTGAAAATGTAGTGCTTATTCCTGCAAACATGTTAAAGGCTGATGAGGATATTTTTTTGGATGATATAAAGTTAAGCGATTTAGAAAAGGAACTTGATCTTAAAATAATAAAATGCAAGTATACAGGTGAAGACTTTATAAAAAATATAAGAGAGGTGATAAAATGTCAAAACCAATTGTTGCAGTAGTAGGAAGACCTAATGTTGGTAAATCAACACTTTTTAATAAATTATGCGGAAAAAGGATTGCAATTGTTGAGGATACTCCTGGAGTCACAAGGGATAGAATTTACTCCGATGTTGAATGGTTAAACTATTCATTTACGCTAATTGATACTGGCGGAATAGAGCCTGAAAGTGAGGATATTATTCTAAAGCAAATGAAAAGGCAAGCAGAAATTGCTATTGAAACATCTGATGTGATTATTTTCATGGTGGATGGAAGAGAGGGAATTACACCAGCGGATACGGAAGTTTCAAATATGCTTAGAAAAACAAAAAAACCAGTTTTACTTGTGGTAAATAAAATTGATAATTTAAAGCTTGAGGATAATAAGTATGAATTTTATAATCTTGGAATAGGTGAACCAATTGCAATTTCAGCTTCTTTAAGTTTGGGAATTGGTGATATGCTGGATGAAGTGGTTAAGCATTTTAATGGGATACATGAAAATAATGAGGATGAAGCTCAAATCAAAGTTGCCATAATTGGAAAGCCTAATACAGGTAAGTCATCACTGCTTAACAGACTTTGTGGAGAGGAAAGGGCTATTGTTAGTGATATTCCAGGAACAACAAGGGATGCAATAGACAGCTATGTTTCAATAGGTGAAAACAAGTTTTTATTTATTGATACTGCAGGGATTAGAAGAAAAAGTAAAGTTAAGGAAGAGGTAGAAAAGTACAGTGTTCTAAGAGCGCTGACCTCCATTGAAAAAGCTGATGTATGCATTTTAATGATTGATGCTTCAGAAGGTATAACAGAGCAGGACGAAAAAATTGCTGGATATGCTCATGAATCAGGAAAAGGCATTGTAATTGCAGTAAATAAGTGGGATGCTATTGAAAAGGATGATAAGACTATGAGTGCATTTACAAAGAAAATAAGAACACAGTTAGCATTTATTTCTTATGCACCTATAGTTTTTATTTCAGTTAAAAATAATTTACGAATAGACAAACTCATTGATACAGTTGTATATGTTTCTAATCAATGTGCACTAAGAATCAGTACAGGGGTGTTAAATGAGATCATTAGCCAAGCTATTATGATGCAGCAGCCTCCTATTGATAGAGGAAAGGCACTAAAAATATATTATGCAACTCAAGTAGCTGTAAGGCCACCACAGTTTGTATTTTTTGTTAATGATATAAATATAGTTCATTTTTCATATGAGAGATATCTTGAAAATCAAATAAGGGCACATTTTGGTTTCGAGGGAACCCCTATAAAAATTTCCTATAGACCCAAAAGTGAATAGGTGAATAGTGGAGGTGTTTTTATGAAAATTGCTATAGTAGGTGCTGGAAGCTGGGGTACAGCTATTGGAATCCTGCTTGCTAAAAAAGGTTATGACATTTCTCTATGGGATAGGAAGAAGGAACTTATTGATGAAATTAATAACACCCATGAAAACATTTTTTATCTTCCGGGAGTAATAATTCCATCTAATGCTTTGCCAACTAATTCTATAGAGGAATGTATAAATGGCGCAAAGATTATTGTTATGGCTGTGCCTTCCCATGCTGTAAGGGATGTTGGTAATTTTATAAAACCATTTGTTAACAAGGAACAAATTTTTGTTAACTTGGCAAAGGGAATTGAAAATATAACTTTCAAAAGAATGTCTGAGATATTAGAGGAAATATTTCCTGATAATAAAATTACTGTACTTTCTGGCCCCAGCCATGCTGAAGAAGTATCAAGGGATATACCAACTACAGTGGTTGTTTCATCTAAATGCCAGGAAGCATCAGAATACATACAGGATGTATTTATAACTCCAAAATTCAGGGTATATACCAATCCTGATATTATAGGTGTTGAGCTTGGGGGGGCAATAAAAAATATTATTGCTTTAGCAGCAGGTATATGTGATGGCTTAGGCTATGGGGATAATACAAAAGCGGCGCTTATGACAAGGGGAATAGTGGAAATAGCAAGATTAGGAGTTAAGCTAGGAGCACAGCCGCTGACCTTTGCTGGCCTCTCGGGAATAGGTGATCTTATTGTTACATGTACAAGTATGCACTCAAGAAATAGACGCGCTGGAATACTAATTGGGCAGGGCAAGACTGTAGATGAGGCTGTAAAAGAAGTTAAAATGGTCGTAGAAGGTATTAATGCTACAAAATCTACTTATGCATTATCGCACAAAGTTGGTGTCGAAATGCCAATTACAAATGAAATATATTTGATACTGTTTGAAGGCAAAGATCCCAAATATGCAGTTTCAGATTTAATGCTTAGAAATAAAAAACATGAAATAGAGGAAGTTGTACAAAAGATGTGGTAAATCCACATCTTTTTTGTTCTAAATATATTTTTGAAAAATATATATGTAAAAGAAAAAATATATTTAGGAGGTTATTGTGTGGAGAATTTTGACATATATAAAGACATATCAGAAAGAACACAAGGCGATATATACGTTGGAGTAGTGGGACCAGTTAGAACAGGAAAATCAACATTCATAAGAAAATTTATGGAATTAATAGTTATACCTAATATTAGTAACAATTATAAAAAGGAAAGAGCAAAAGATACATTACCACAAAGCGGCTCTGGGAAAACAATTACTACAGTTGAACCTAAATTTGTTCCAAATGATGAAGCAGTAGAAATTGAACTGAGTGACAATGCAAAAATGAGAGTTAGAATGGTTGATTGTGTTGGGTATATGGTAAATGGAGCAACCGGGCACATAGAAAATAACGAGCCAAGAATGGTAAAGACTCCTTGGTATGATGAAGAAATTCCTTTTCTTGAAGCTGCTGAAATTGGAACGCGAAAGGTTATAAAAGAACATTCAACTATTGGATTTGTTGTAACAACTGATGGCTCAATTACAGAAATTCCAAGAGAAAATTATATTGAAGCTGAAGAAAAGGTAATTAATGAGTTAAAGGAGATAAATAAACCATTTATTATTTTATTAAATTCAGTACATCCGTACAACCCGGATACTATTAATTTGAGAAAAAACCTTGAAGAAAAATATGATGTTCCTGTTCAAATAATTGATGCACTAAATATGAAAACTGAAGACGTAAATTCAATTATTGAAAAGATATTATTTGAATTCCCAGTTAGAGAAATTGGAATCAGGCTTCCTGAATGGATTGAATCACTTGATAATTCACATTGGCTTAAGAAAAATTTTATCACTGCAATCAAAAGTTCAATGAATTCAATAAATAAATTAAGAGATATAAAGCCTGCAGCAAGCGGATATAAAGGGTATGAATTTGTTGGCGATGCCTCCCTCGATGAGATAACATTAGGTGAAGGGACTGCAGCGTTAACTTTGAAAGTTAAAGAAGGTTTATTCTTTAGAGTTTTAGGTGAGATATCAGGTTTTAACATTGATTGCGAATATACACTGCTTAATTTGATGAAAGAACTGACTTATGCAAAAAAGGAATATGATAAAATTGCAGATGCTTTAAGGGATGTAAAAGAAACTGGATATGGCCTTGTACCTCCGCAGCTTGATGAACTTAAGCTTGAAGAGCCAGAAATTGTACAGCAGGGCAATAGTTTTGGAGTTAAACTTAGAGCTAGTGCACCGTCACTTCATTTTATTAAAGCAAATGTTGAAACAGAAGTTTCACCAATAGTTGGCACAGAAAGGCAGGGGGAAGAGCTTGTAAAATCACTGCTTGATGAATTTGAAAACGATCCGCAAAAGATATGGCAGTCAAATATGTTTGGCAAATCATTAGAAGAGCTTGTAAAGGAAGGATTGCAAAACAAATTATATAGAATGCCAGAGGATGTACAGGATAAGCTTCAAAGAACACTTCAAAAGATCATAAACGAGGGCAATGGTGGTTTGATCTGTATAATATTATAGTTTAAACAAAAGCTTTCTTTCTGGGGGCTGTTGCAAAATAAAATGTAGGGAACGGTCTTGACCGTTCCGCCCCCACGATTCCGTGCATTCCCCAGAGGAACGGTCATATTATAACAAATATTCTCATTTACACTAAAAGCCACAGAAAAATAGCTCGTGATTTCACGAGCTTATTAATATTTAAAATAATAAATAATCATTCATTTTAATACAAATTTGTTTCTTATTACTGCCTTTTTTCTTTTTTTCAACTGTAGATTTTTTTGGCTGTAAGTTTTCTTTATCAACTTTTAAGTCGATAATATCCATAAAATCATCTCCTTCATTAAATTATATTTAATTTGGTTTGATTTTATGTGAATGAGTCATCTGTTTTGTGGAATAATCCTTGCGAAAAAATGACTCCATCAAGTAGAACCATTATAAAACCTCCTAAAATAATTGCTGTCAATTATTTTATAAGTATCTACTATTATAATAGCACATATTGATTTATGTGACAAATTGATATAATCAGTACAAATATTCTTAATGATGAATTATTCCTGCTTATTATATGAAAAATAGGGTTTTGCTCAAAAGTGCTTAATGTTCCTTTGATTTTAAAAAAGAATTGCAAATTTAAATGAAATAAAAAAAGGATAAAATGATTTTATGCAGAATAATTGATATAAGCACATTTGTGCTATAATGTTATTAAATATATAGATTATTTTTATAACTTTATAGGGAGTGATTTAATGACATTAGAAGAAAAAGTACATCTGGTTCAAAATAATATTGAATGTGCCGCAAAAAAATCTGGCAGGAATAAAGATGATATATTATTAGTTGCAGCTTCTAAGATGCAGACTGCAGATAAAATAAAAGAAGCCCAAAATTGTGGATTAAGTGTTTTTGGTGAAAATAAGGCACAGGAACTTTTAGAGAAGTATCCTTATATTGATAATGTAAAATGGCACTTTATAGGCCATTTGCAGAAAAATAAAGTAAAATCTATTATTGATAAGGTAGAACTTATCCATTCAGTAGACAGTATTGAATTATTAGAGGAGATAGATAAAAGATCTAAAAGCATTAATAAGGTTATGCCAGTTTTGATTCAAATAAATATAGGTAAAGAAGAAACTAAGTCGGGGATTAATGAAGATGAAGTAGATTCATTTCTTGAGAAAGCAATAGAATATAAAAATATAAAAATTTCTGGTTTTATGGCAATACCTCCTAAGGTAGAGAACAAGGAGGATAGTAGAGTTTATTTTACAAGGATGAAAAGCCTTTTTGATAGGGTAAAAGACCTCAAATGCCCTCAGTTAAACATTAAATACTTATCTATGGGTATGACTAATGATTACGAGATTGCTATTGAAGAAGGGGCTAATATAGTGAGAGTTGGAACGGGAATTTTTGGGGAAAGAAAATATTAAATTGAAGGAGGATTTCAAATGTCTAAAAAAATTCTAAATCCTTTCAACAAGATGATGGAAGCTATAGGTTTAGTCGACGATGATGATGATAATGAAGAAGAAAATAGCACTGATGAGTTTAATTCTGAAGATGAAGAAGAAGATGTGATTGAACCACCTATTTCAAATAATAGCAGAAATAAAATTGTCAGCATTAAAACCAATGGTAACCCAAGGGTTTTGCTTAAAAAACCAATAGAGTTTCAGGATATAATGGAAATAGTTGATTCTATAAAATCAAGAAAAATTGTAATTATGAACTTAACAGATGTGGAATCAAAATTAGCACAAAGGATGATAGATTATGTTGTTGGTGCCATGTATGCACTGCAGGGTTCATTTGAGGAGATTGCAAGATATATATACATATTAGCACCGGATAATGTAGATATCACAAATGATTTAAAACAGGAAATAGATAAAACCGACTTTTTATCTTTTGGAAGTAAATAAAAAATGCCGAACAAGCTGTAGGGAACGGTCTTGACCGTTCCCACCATTTTATTTTAATCATTAGAACATCTTTGCAAACGGGAAAAGTGAATGAAATATATTTTTCTTATCGCAGCGGTGTATTAAATCTAAATTGCAAATTGCAGATATTAAAAATAGAAGGATTTGATTCCAATTAAAAGTTGTGGTAGATTTATTATAGATGAAATTATTGGATATATATTATAAATAAAAATATATTTAGGTAAGGAGGGCAAAATATGACCATTACACCTAATGACATAAATAACAAGGAATTTAAGAAGGTATTAAGGGGTTATGATGAGGATGAAGTTGATGAATTTTTAGAGGAAATAGTTGATGACTATGAAAAAAATTACAGAGAGAATATAACTCTGAAGGAAAAGATATCAAGCTTGGAAGAAAAGCTTAAACATTATGAAGATATTGAACTTACTCTCCAAAATACACTAATATTAGCTCAATCTGCTGCAGAACAAGCTAAGGACAGCTCAAAAAAGGATTCAGAACTTATATTAAAGCAAGCTCAGGATGATGCTTCTAAGATGATTTATGAAGCAAAAGAAACTGTTTTAAAAATAAATAAAGAAAAAGAAATGCTTAAACATGAGTATGAATTGTTTAAATCCAGGTTTGTTGGATTTTTACAGGCAGAAATTGATACTATCGATAAATGCGATTTGAATGAGGAAAAATAGAATATTGACATAGTAGATATCATGTAGTATATTAATAAAAAGATTATTACAGCATTATAGAATAATGAATTTAATACAATTACATATTGATAGAAACAATGAAAGGGATAAGTAGAAATTTGATATCTTTTAGAGAGTGAAAGTTTGGTGAAATTTCACAGATAGAAAATTTTGAATATCACCCTGAAGTTACAGGCTGAACGACTAAATTCTATTAAGCACTGTCGGCATTTGCCGTTATTTAATTAAGTACAAATTTGGGTGGTACCGCGATAGACTTCTCGCCCCAGGGAGGTCTATTTTTTTTGCTTTTAAGGGATAAGGTGAGCCTTAGAAGAGCCGATCCAGGGACGTAGCATCCGTTATGTCCCGCGTTAAGCGGAATATTACGGATGGTAGTCATCGGATAAATATAAAAAGGGAGGAAATTAAATTGGATTATAGTAAGACTTTAAATTTACCAAAAACTGATTTTGCAATGAGAGCAAATTTACCTAAAAAGGAACCAGGAATTTTAGAAAAATGGAATAATGAAGATCTTTATCATAAGGCACTAAAGAAAAACATGGGGAATAAAAAGTTTGTCCTTCATGATGGACCTCCTTATGCAAACGGTGATATTCACTTAGGGCATACTTTAAATAAAGTAATAAAAGATATGATTAATAAATATAAAACTATGCAGGGCTATTATGCACCCTATGTACCAGGCTGGGATACTCATGGGTTACCAATAGAGCTTCAAACAATAAAAAAGCTTGGAATAAAAATACATGATATAAGCCCAGTAGAGTTTAGAAAGCTGTGCAAAAATTACGCATTAGAACAGGTAGAAAAGCAAAAGGAAGGATTTAAAAGACTTGGAGTAATTGGGGACTGGGATAATCCATATTTAACACTGAGACCAGAATTTGAGGCAAAACAAATAGAAGCTTTTGGACAAATGGCACAAAAAGGCTATATTTATAGAGGATTAAAGCCAGTTTACTGGTGCCCATCCTGTGAAACTGCACTGGCAGAAGCTGAAATTGAATATCAGGACGATACAACCAATTCAATTTATGTAAAATTTAGGCTTAAAGATGATAAGGGATTATTTAAGAATATTGGGATTAGTTTAAATAATATATATTATGTAGTCTGGACAACAACTACATGGACAATTCCTGCAAACTTAGCAGTTTGCCTTGGACCAGATTTTGATTATGTGCTGGCTAAGTTTGGAGATGAAGTATATATTGTTGCTGAAGAGCTTTTAGAAAATTTAAAGAAAACAGCAAAGCTTGGTGATGCTGAAATTCTTGCCAAATTTAAAGGAAGAGATCTTGAAGGACAGGTTTGCTATCACCCATTATATGAAAGAGATTCTGTAGTTATAAACGGTGATCATGTAACACTTGAATCAGGTACTGGATGTGTTCATACTGCTCCTGGACATGGGCAGGATGACTTTATAGTTGGCCAAAAATATGGACTTGACGTATTAAGTCCTGTTGACAGTAGGGGAAGATTTACAAAAGAAGCAGGAAAATACGAAGGGATAACATATAAAGAGGGAAATAAGGTAATATTACAGGATTTAATAGATGCAGGAGCAATACTTGCTCAAGAAAAAATTACACACTCTTATCCTCATTGCTGGAGATGCAAGAGCCCAATAATTTTTAGAGCAACAAAGCAGTGGTTTGTATCAATAGATGGATTTAAAAAGAAAGCTTTAGATGAAATAAAAAAAGTTAATTGGATACCAGAATGGGGCGAAGAAAGAATAACAAATATGGTATCTGATAGAACTGACTGGTGTATCTCAAGGCAGAGAATGTGGGGAGTGCCTATTCCAATTTTCTACTGTAAGAATTGCGGCAAGGAGCTTGTAAATGACAAGACTATAAGCCATATTTCAAATATTTTTAAAGAAAAGGGTTCTGATGCTTGGTTTGAGCTTTCTGAAAAAGAACTTCTTCCTGAAGGAACGAAATGTGAATGCGGCTGTGATGAATTCACAAAAGAAAAGGATATAATGGATGTTTGGTTTGATTCAGGTTCTAGTCATTGTGGCGTTTTAGAAACGAGAGAGGATTTAAATTTTCCTGCTGATGTATATCTTGAAGGAAATGATCAATATAGGGGTTGGTTCCAGTCATCGCTTTTGATTGCTGCAGCAACTAAGGGGAAAGCACCATATAAAACTGTTATTACTCACGGTATGGTTGTTGATGGTGAAGGTAGAAAGATGTCTAAATCACTTGGAAATGGTATTGACCCACTAGAAGTAATAAAAGAATATGGTGCGGACATTTTAAGACTTTGGGTTTCATCATCAGACTATAGAACTGATGTGAGAATTTCCAAGGACATATTAAAGCAGCTTTCTGAAGTTTATAGAAAAATAAGAAATACTGCAAGATATATGATTGGCAATTTAAATGACTTTAATCCAGACAGTGATATGGTAAGCTATGAAGAAATGGATGAGCTTGATAAATGGGCACTATTAAAACTTCAGCATCTTATAGCTGAAGTAACAAATGCTTATGAAAATTATGAGTTCCATATTGTTTATCATGCTATTCATAATTTCTGCGTAGTAGATATGAGCAATTTCTATCTTGACGTAATTAAGGATAGACTTTATACATCAAAGCCAGAATCAAGGGAGAGAAGAGCAGCTCAAACTGTTATGTATATGATTTTAAAGGATTTTGTAAAATTGATATCACCTATTTTATCATTTACTGCAGAAGAAATATGGAGCTCTATGCCTCATGATAAAGATGATATGGCAGATAGCGTAATGCTCACAAAATGGCCGAAAGTAACAGATGATTATTTTGATGAAGAACTTGAGAAAAAGTGGAATAAAATGATTGATATAAGGCTTGAAGTTTCTAAAGCATTAGAAATTGCAAGAGCAGAAAAAACTATTGGCCATTCTCTTAATGCACAGGTGGATATATATGCAGATGAAGAAATTTATGATTTCTTAAAAAATGCTGAAGCTTATCTGCAAACTGTGTTCATTGTTTCAAAAGTAAAATTGCACAATAATTTAAGTGATGCCCCTGAAAAATCTTTCAGTGGTGAAGCAATACATGGCATCAAAGTTTACGTTTCACAGGCTCCTGGTGAAAAGTGTGAAAGATGCTGGGTATATAGTGAAACTGTAGGACAAAATAGCGAGCACCCGACACTTTGCTCAAGATGCATTAAGAATTTGCCATAAGGTGTGATATAATATGGATAGCAACTGCTATCCATATTTTTTAAAGGGGATTTAAAATGGAAGAAATTAACGTACACACTTCTAAAAATTATAAAATATTTTTTTCAAATGTTAGGGATAAACTTCAAAATTTAATAGATGAATATGGAATTAAGGATATATATTTAATTACAGATAAAAACATATATAATTTATATGCAAATGAGTTTTCATATTTTAAAGGTATAAAAGGATTGTATATAATAAATCCTGGTGAAGAAAATAAAAATAAGGATACGGTTTTTGACATATATAATGATATGCTTTCAAAGGACTGCAATAGAAAAACTTCTATAGTATCACTTGGCGGAGGAGTAGTAGGAGATATTGCAGGCTTTGTTGCAAGTACTTTCATGAGGGGATTAAAGTTTATAAATATACCAACAACATTGATGGCTCAATGTGACAGCAGCGTTGGAGGAAAAAATGGATTTGATTTTAACGGTTATAAAAATATAATAGGCACTTTTTATCAGCCTGAATTTGTATTTGTCGATACAAATTTTATTCATACTATTAGCTGCCAGGATTATAAAAATGGGCTTGCAGAAATAATTAAATATGGTTTTATATATGATGATACATTTTTTGACTATATAGATGCAAATAAGGAGCAAATAAAAAAAAGAAATGAAGACGTTATTAGTACTATGGTTTATAAATCCTTAAAAATCAAATCTGATATTGTATGTATGGATGAACATGATAATGGAATAAGGCAAATATTAAATTTTGGTCATACGATAGGTCATGGTATTGAAAGCGCTTCAAATTTTTCAATAAAACATGGTGAAGCAGTAGCAGCTGGTATGCTTATTGAAAGTTATTTATCCTTAAAATGCAGTTTACTGAGCGCTCATGAATTTAAAAGGCTGCTTGATATTATAAATTATTTTGAAATGCCAACATATTTTGATGATATGAATGAAAAATCAATAATGAAAAGTATGCTTAAAGATAAAAAAAGAAATGATTCTAAAATAAACTTTATTTTGCCTGAAAGGATTGGCAGCGCTATAATAACAGATAAATTAAGTCAAAATACAGTTGAAGATATATTAATAAAATGGGTGGGGAAAAAATTATGGTAATAGGTATTATTGGAGCTATGGATAAGGAAATAAATGAACTTAAAGGTAGAACTAAAATAGACGAAATTACTAAAAAAGCTGAAATGGAGTTCTGCTCTGGAAAATTGCTTGATAAGGATGTAGTAATCGTTAAAAGCGGTGTAGGAAAGGTTAATGCAGCAGTTTGTACGCAAATATTAATTGATTCTTTTAATGTTCAGTGTGTTATAAATACAGGCATTGCAGGAGGGGTAAAAGCATGTATAAAGCCAGGAGACGTTGTGATTTCAAAAGATCTTGTTTATCATGATGTTGATGGGACTGCTTTTGGAGATAGATTAGGTCAAGTTCCCAATATGAACGTATTTAATTTTGAAGCAGATGATTTTTTAATCCAATTAGCTGTTAAAGCGGCTAAAACTAACAATGAAATAAATATATTTTTGGGAAGAATTGTATCTGGAGATCAGTTTATTGCAGATCACAGCAAATTAGAATTTTTAAGAGATAATTTCGATGCGTGTGCAGTTGAAATGGAAGGAACAGCTATTGCACACACATGCTATTTAAACAAAATTCCTTTTGTAATAATAAGATCTATTTCAGATTCTGCCGATGGAAGTGCTCATATGGATTATGAGAAATTCCAGTCTATAGCAATAAAAAACTCTGTACAAATATTACTAAATATGATAAAAGAGCTGTAAGGTGATATTAATTGAAAGTTAACAATATGAAAGCTGATTATAAAAAGCCTATAATGATTGCTGGACCATGCAGTGTTGAAAACTATGAGATGATGGATAAAACTGCTCAATTTTTAAAAAGAATTGGAGTGAATTATATTAGAGGAGGAGTATTTAAACCAAGAACTTCTCCTAATAGTTTTCAAGGATTAGGAGTTTCAGGGCTTGAAATATTAAAACAAATAAAAAAAGATTACGGACTGCTAGTTGTATCCGAAATACTGGATATTAGAGATTTAGAGAAGTGTTTAGATGTAGTTGATGTAATACAAATTGGCTCAAGGAATATGTATAATTATCCGCTTTTAAAGGAAGTTGGTAAAACTAATAAAACAGTAATACTGAAGCGTGGGATGTCGGCAACCTATGATGAATGGATTAATGCTTCTGAGTATATAAAAATGGGCGGAAATGAGGACATTATATTATGTGAAAGAGGAATAAGAACTTTTGAGCCTTCTACAAGGAATACTTTAGATTTAAGCTGTATTCCTCTTATAAAGCAAAAGACTAATTTAAGAATAATTGTAGATCCAAGCCATGGAACGGGCATTAGAGATATTGTAGAACCTATGAGTATGGCAGCTATTGCAGCAGGCGCTGATGGGCTCATTATTGAAACTCATCCAGAGCCTGATAGGGCAATTTCTGATGGATTTCAATCGGTGGACTTTGAAACTTTTGAAAAAATTTATTTTAAAACTCTAAAGTTATATAAAACAATGAAGGATTTATAGAAAATTTAAATATTAGGAGCATATGCTCCTAATATTTTTTTTGAAATAAGGGAAAATAACTTTGGAGGAATAATTATGGAGATAAAAAATAATGAGTATGAAGGTGTTATGAAAAAGCTATCAGACCAGCTGCAAAGATCGAGAATAGGAGATTATATAGATTTAATGCAAAACCCAGTAAGAATGATAGGACTTAATTTTTTAGCGGGAATTGCAAGAGGGTTTGGAGCTGCAGTTGGATTTACAATTTTAGGTGCAGTTTTAATTTATTTTTTACAAAGAATTGTCATTTTGAATATACCAATAATCAGTGGGGTTTTAGCGCAAATTGCTAAAATGATTAAATTAAATATGTAGTTAGATAGGGGTGAAGTTTATGGAAAAAAATAAATTAAAGTATTTTGAACAAAAACTAATTAATGAAAAAAACGAAATTATTGATACTATAGATTCTGTAAAGGAAAGCGTAAGATTAAACTCCAGCGGCAGTGAAGGTGGGGAGATCTCAATGGTAGATAATCATCCAGCAGATAATGCCACAGAAATGACAGATAAACAAAGGAGTATTGCACTAATGGATAATGAAAAAAATATATTAAGAATGATAGATGATTCTTTAGAAAAAATTAAAAATGATAAATATGGATTGTGTGAAATATGCGGTAAAAAAAT
>DHEX01000141.1 GCA_002400085.1 Clostridiaceae bacterium UBA4839
TACAGTAAATTGACTCTATCCTCTATCCCAATAAATTGAGTTATAGTGGAATTATATGTTATACTGTTTTCATTATAACTACCTTAAATGAACTTTGCTCTCTAAAAAATCAATATAATTTCATTCTGGCATATAAAATTATGTCTCAGAGGTTTCTCAAGTATGTAGCAAATTCATAGATGACCTATCTTAAAAACTCCTTGTTAAGTATACGAAACATTTCTTCTTTATGTGCATTTAGCAATTATAATAGCCTTCATTAATGATGTTTACTTTTATGGTTTTTATGGTATAATACAAATAAAGGTAACCAGCACCGCAAGATGCGGTTGCCACAGAGCGATTAATAAATTATAATCATCCTGTTGGTGGCAGGGTGATTATTTTTTTCCTTTTTTGTTATCCTTGGTTAAGTTAACAATCAAGGAGATTAGTGATACTGTGAACATTCCAAATGCAATCATTATTTGAATTGCTTGGTATGTACTCATATCACACCACCTCCTTTCTTTTGTGAAATGGAGGTGGCAACCACACCCTGCTTTTACCGATTACCTTGTCTGTATAATACCACAGAAATAGTTAAATCTGCAACGTAAAAAAAGATTACATATAGTCTTTTTTCAATATAAAAAGTTCCTTTTCCCAAGCCTTTTGGGCTTGGGAATCGTATTTTTTGAATAAAAAAAGTGGACCATCCCACTAATTATTTAGTGCGGCAGCCCCAACATGCCTCAATTTTAAGTAGCAATTATGCTCATTTGCTTTATTTATTCAATTTTGCAATATCAGGATATTGTGACAGTAATTTTTCGTTTGCAACTTCCATTTGCTCATAATACTCCGCATAAGAAGCACTTAATTTTTTCATTGCAGGAATAAATACATCATAATAACCACTTGTACTATTAAACTCTTTAAGCATTGCTTGAATTTTGTAAGCTGGGGAGTTTTTAAATTCCTCAGACTGCTTATATGCTAAGTATTGTTCTAACACTTCCTTGTTTTCAGACAAGAATCTATCGGGATTTTCAATAGATTCTTTTGTGTTCTCTATTATGTTACAAATATTTTCCGTGCTGATATGCTTTGTGCTTTTGATTAAAAATGATTGTAATTCTTTAGGAAAGTTCAAAGATGGTACATTATCCAGAAATGCTATGATTTCTGCATATGCAGATTGCTGCTCAGCAGTAGTAATAGGTTCATTCAAAAAACGTGCAAAATGCAAGCAAATAAATCGACCATAATATCCTGGAAATGCTTCCAATAACTTTTCGGTTACAGTTGCATTCTGTTCAATAGCTTTAAGCTCCGCATTAATTTCAGCATAGCTTTGGCCATAACTAAGCTTATCAATAATAGATTTTTTCACCTGTTCCCTTTGCACATTTAATTCCTTTTGTACTGATATCTTTTGCAATGTGTTGTTTGTTTCATCAGCAAGCACCGCCTTAATTTCTCCTGTGCTTAGTCCAAGTTTACGGAAAACAGAAATTTTCTTTAAACGTTCCACATCATTCTCGCTAAAATCTCTATATCCGTTATCTAAAATAGCTGGCAAAACCAACTTTTGCTCCGTGTAATATTCAATAGCCTTTTTAGTCAAATTTGCAATCTTACTTACTTCATTAATTAACATATTTATCACCTCAAAAGAATCATAAACTAACACCCAAGGCAATAGTCAATAGGTATTATAAAAATAATACTCTTGCAACACAATTTATACAACATGAAAAATTGGGGCAGTTACTTGATGCCTTTCTTCCATTGAAAGTTCACTTTTCCCATAAAGAAGCAAGTATCTGTCCCAAAATTCCCGATGGCTATAAGCTTGTTTCCTTTTTTAATCTATGCAATGCCCACGAAAAACTGATAGTGCACATAACCGTCAGTAAAAGAAGGGCAAGGATAACATCGCGGGCAACAATATTTCCATGCAAAATCAAAGCTCGCAATACGTTGATTACATGAGTAAATGGGTTTAGATTAACCGCAATTGCCAATCCACCGGATAATTTATCTGCCGGGAATAACGCTGTACTGAGAAAAAAGATTGGTAGGACAATTGCGTTCATCACAGTTTCATACATAACTTCATTGGGTAGGCAAAGGCTGATCGCATAAGTAAGTCCAGCCATAAAAAATGCTGTCATAAATACCAACAAAATAATTATGAGCAATCCTATAAATCCGGATGCAATTTTTACAGAAAAGAGTAGGCTGACAATGAACATAATCGCAACTTCAATGAAAGTACATATCACACCTTCAAGTACTTGACCGAGTACAATTGAACTTCTTTGAACTGGGGCAATCAGCACCCGGTAAAAGCTACCATCCGCTTTCATCAGATAATTCATAATGCCGCTGCTACTGCAAGTTCCAAAGCTTACCAGTACAATAAGTCCGGGAAGAATAAATGCAGTATAGTTTGTGATTCCAATACCCTGCATGGACTGCCCGGCAACGACGCTATACAAAACCAGCCAAAGCATAGGCTGCAAAATTGTAATCACAATGGTGAAAGCATTGTGAAAACGCCACTTTATGTCACGATGTAGTAAAGTAAAAACCCCCATCAACTGATCTCCTTTCCATCTTCACCAGTTAGCCTAATAAAAACATCCTCCAAGGTAGGTTGCATAATTTCTATACCTAAGAAATGAATACTATGCTCCAACAGCCAACGGTTTGTTTTTTCTAAATCGTTATATCCGTTTTTTAAACTGGTGATAATTTTATCATCGCGCAAGTCTGATTCCTTTAGAGCAATAACGCTTTTTAACTGTTCAAAGCAGCTTTTTGCTTCTTCTTTTGATGAAAAGCTGATTTTAAGCATATCCTGATGCAAGTATTCTCGAAGAGCGTTCGGCGAACCTTGAATGATCTCTTTCCCATCTTTCATAATGCAGATGGTATCGCTTAACTGGTCGGCTTCCTCTAAGTAGTGGGTTGTCAAAAAAATCGTGGTTCCAAAATCGTTTTTAATTTTTTTCATCATATCCCACATTGCCATACGGGATTGTATATCCATACCAACAGTCGGCTCGTCCAAAAATAGCACTTTTGGATTTGACATCATATTGAGTGCAATATCGAGCCTCCTCTTTATCCCACCAGAATAAGACGAAACCGGGTATTTCAAATATCGTTCCAACCCAAAGCAGGAAATTAATGTTTTCATACGTTTTTGTGCTTCCTGTTTTGGCACCTTATAAAGTTTACTTTGAAACATCATGTTTTCAGTAAGAGACAGGTATGAATCAATAGATGTCCGCTGTGCTACGCAGGAGATTTGCGTGCGGATTGCAGCCGTTTCACGGTAAATATCTTTCCCAAACATGATTACGCTACCAGATGTCGGGCGCAAATAGGTGGTCAGCACATTGATAAGAGTTGATTTTCCCGCACCGTTTTGCCCTAAAAGAGAAAAAATTTCCCCCTCATTTACAGTCAAATTAAGGCCATCTAATGCCTGTACCCCGTTCTTATACTTTTTCACTAAATCTTTAACGTA
Source organism: Clostridiaceae bacterium UBA4839 (assembly GCA_002400085.1). Taxonomy (GTDB): domain Bacteria; phylum Bacillota; class Clostridia; order Clostridiales; family Caloramatoraceae; genus UBA4839. The sequence goes on from DHEX01000141.1 coordinate 3,524, forward strand.
TATAATGGCCATTTTATTCCTCCTTGATCGGGAACAAAATTTCCGTAATATATTTATCCGGGTTTCCCTTAAAAAACATTCCAGGCCCTTTAATGTAGACTTCCCGAAATGGTGGCTGCAATTGTAGTTTATGCTCTGCAGCATATTGGTCGATTGCTCTGTAGGCTTTATATAAGGTTTCATAAGAGCCAGTATGTGTAGTGCAAACAGCCTTGATATGGGGCATTTCTTTTACTTCAATCCCGTTCCCAACAGGAGTTTCTTCTGTCGGTACACATAAATCCATTTCGCCCATTTTCGTTTCCGGGTTCATTACATAATAGCAGAAGAACGGCGCACCGTTTGCTTTCCCCTGAATCGACTTAAAAACATTTGGAAAAAACTTATTTGCTTCGGTTGCAATCCCCTTGTAGCGTAGGAAAGCAACGCGGATAGGTTCAATATTTCTGACTTCAATTTGGTATTCCATCGGTTCAATTCTCCCTTTCTTTTTTTACCGCAATCCACACTTCACAGTGCCCTTCCTGCGGTCTTTCTTTGCTAATCGGATAGACTTCAATGTCTGGCAGCTCTGCGTAAGTATATCCCGAGAATGGAAGCCACTCAGTGAGGAATCGTCTGAAAATGCTTTGAATAGATTCTTTAAAACGCCCGTCACTTTCAAAAATCACCCATGTGGCTGCCGGAATTTCATATTCAAGCATCCCATCCGGGGTAGGTTTATCAGTTGACGCTGCAATATAATAATAAATTTCATCGGAGCTTTGGCATGCGGTAACTCCAAGCACACCCTTCGGGGACTGGTTTGACAGGTTGCAAATTCCCGGGAATTGATTGCTTTTTAATGTCTTGCTCCAGAAATGTGGAACAATTTTTTGGTTTTCTTCCATATCCAACGTTAATGGAATACGGATACCCACAATTCGCATAGCTTCTTTTTCTTCGACCCTATAGGACATAACATTACCTCCCGTAACTTTGATTGAAAACTTAATAGGAGGGTACGCATTCAGCACACTTCCTTGTGACTTTGCAGCAGCAGGAGAAATCCCATGAACACTCTTAAATGCCCGGTTAAAAGATGTAGGTGAAGTATATCCGTATTTAAGTGCAACGTCCAAAACCTTTATATCTGTAGATTGCAATTCAAATGCTGCTTGTGTCATTCTTCGGCGCCTTATATATTCAGACAGCGAAATACCAGTCACACAGGAAAACATCCGCTGAAAATAATAGGTGGAGCAACACGCAATTTTAGCGGCTTCATCATAAGAAATCTCACCGGCTAAATTGTCTTCAATGTAATCAATTGCGTTGCTCAAATTCTTTAGCCACTCCATTCTTTCACCTCCTTGTAAAAATCATACTACGATGAGTAAATTTAATCCTCGCTTTTGATGTCCTCTTTTGTAAACTTTACCCCAATAAATTTTTTTCATATCAACGGCATTCAATAAATCTATCAAGAAATCTTATATTTACAAAATAAGCTAACTTGTAAAAAGAAAACCTGCCGCAAAAACGGCAGGTTTAATACGCAATCATTATGGTAATCAGACTATCATAATATGCAAGCAGCTTAGGCCCTTAGCTTTACAGCTCCGAACAAACGAAGCTGCTTTTACCATGAACTCTACTGTGCATTGATTGTATCAACAATAGACATATTATAAATTCGTTTTGCAGGACCGTGTACAGCAAAAATGGATGAGATAATAACAATCGCCACAATCACTCCGAGTGCTCCAAGCGGAATCTGCCATGGATCACCCCAATAAGAGGTTATCATCTCCTTAAATAACAGTTTATGCAGAGGTAACCCTACAATGCAGCCCACAATGCTCCCCACTGCAGAATACATAATAGTTTCTGATTTAACCATTTTTACAAGCTGCTTGTTACTCATGCCGATGGCACGCATTGCACCATACTGTTTAATGCGGGCTGAAACACTCATAGAAACACTGTTTATAATATTGAATATGGTAATTAGTGCAATAACCACCAGAAAACCATAGATGAACAACGCCATTGAATAAAAAGCTCCTATTGCTTCACGATTGTCTTCACGGCAATCGGAAAACTTAATATTAGAGCCTGCTAAGGAGCGTATAGCATTCACATCATCATCTGTTGCATTGTTTAAAAGCTGTATATCAACAACTGTATAGTTTGTTTTGCCAGTTAATTTCCTGAAAGTCGCTTCAGAGCAGATAACCGTTTCTACTCCCTTCATCTGGTCAAATGGGCTGTAAGAAAGCAGCCCTGCCACTGTGACTTCTTTTTTTCCATTTCCTGTGCTAAGTTTAAGCGTATCCCCGACATGTAAAGAGCTTTCGAAGTTATAAGTGGCCAATACCTGATCATCTTTCTGCCTTACATCGTCAATAGAACCATTTATAAGGCTGCCCTTTGCCCATGAAAATTGATAATCTTCATAAGAAATTAAGTTAATAACCCTATCTTGTCCGTTTACTTTTACTGGAATGTTATAAGCGAACATTCTGCCAAATACCCGCTTTACTTTTGTATTATCTTTCAACTTTTCAATAAGGCTGCTTGGTACAGAGCAGGTATTGTAGGGGCTTATAATAGAAATATCCGGTGCCCATGGTTTTAACGGCTTAATTCCATGGTGCATAAAATCAACTGTTGCTGAAAAGCAAAGAAACAGGATTATGCTAAGGGAGAAGGAACCAACCATTAATAAAAAATTCTTTTTGCTTGATGTTGCATGATGTATGCCAAGGGCAGTGTCTATTTTAAAAATTGTTGTATTTGCCGCTGTACGGACTGGCTGAACAGAGCTAGCATTTCCTGAAACCGCAGACAAAGGGGAAACACGTGCAGCCTTTTTTGCTGGAGCTTTGGCAGCTAAAAGAACTGTAAAAATACCTACTGCAATACCTGACAATATGCCAATTAAGCTGATTGCAAAAGTCGGCATTTCGGCAAAGTAACCGGGAGCTAAAGCTCTTAGAACCGCGCATAGCACCCAGACAACTACTATACCTATGCCAAGCCCCAATGGAATTGCTGTTTTACACCATTGCAGTCCTTCCAAACGAACAAACCGCATAATTTGTTTCTTAGTCGCTCCCAAGCAGCGCATCATGCCAAAAAACTCCGTCCTTTGCATGACATTACTGTTAAGGCTGCTTGCAATCATCAAAATACCAGCCAGCAGCACCACTATGAATAAGATAGCAGCAACGCTATAAAGCTGAAGCATATAACTGTTATTGCTTTGACCAAGTACCCCGAGCAGATTTCCATTCTGCAAAACCTGCTTATCAGTGAGTTGATATTTTTGTGCAATGTCAGCAATTACCTTTTGCATATTGCAGTGCTCAGATAACTGAACCATATATTCACTTGTGCGCAAATCCTTGGGAACTATTGAACAAAATCCCTCTGTCGTAAACAGCATAGCATAAGCATCCTGTTTTAACAGTTTAGAAGTTCCCTGAGTAAAGCCCACAACAGAAAGCAATACCGGTTTTGAGCCCGAATCTTCCAATGTGATTGTATCGCCCACTTTGATGCCAAGGCCGCTTTTCGCATTTTCAGCTAAGACAACCTCGTTCTTTTTTGTTGGGTATATTCCCTCAGTAATTTTCGTGGGGGACATAGCTTCAAATACATTTTTATCCACTCCTGCTACACTAACGGATTTTCCTGAAACGGTATATTCGGCTTTTTCACTAAGATAAGTATACCATCCAGAAGCTTTAACCTCTGGCCTTGCGGCAATCATCGCCGCAGTCTGCTCATCAATTCCGTTAAACATCACATGCCAGTTGCCGCTTCCTTTAATGGCCTGCAGCTTTTGGCTGCGCATCTCCATATCCGCCATACTAAAAATAGCGGTAACCAGAAAAACAGCAAGCACAATGCAAATTATCGTCATCCTGTTTTGCTTTTTATGAACCTTAGCAGAAATAGGGATGAGATCCAGATAACTTTTCATTCCCTAACCCCTCCTAAATCTGTAAGAGCCCCGTCAGTTACTCGTAGGACACGATCTACCGAAGAAGTTAAGTTCAAATTATGAGTGATCATTAAAATAGTTTGCTGATAACGTCTTGACGCTTTCACAAGTAAATCAATCACATCCTGACTGTTTTTACTGTCCAAATTGCCGGTAGGTTCATCGGCTAAAATCAACATAGGCTTTGTAATCAGTGCACGACCAATTGCCACACGCTGCTGTTGACCGCCAGAAAGCTGACTTGGCAGATGATTTTTGCGTTCAGATAACCCTAAAACATGTAAAACCTCATTTACCAAGGCAGGATCAGGCTTTTGATAATCCAAAAGAATAGGAAAAATAATATTTTGCTCCACTGTTAATTCCGGTACTAATTGAAAGGATTGAAACACAAACCCAATATTTCTGCGCCTAAAAACAGTCCGATTTTCTTCCTTCATAGAGAACAGATCCTTGCCCTCAAGAAATACTTTGCCTGAAGTCGGATTATCCAAACCACCTATACAATTTAATAAAGTGCTTTTGCCCGAGCCAGATTCACCAACCACCGCTGCAAATTCGCCTTTTTGCATGGTAAAGGAAACATCCTTTAGAGCATTGACCTGAGTTTCTCCTTTCCCATATGTTTTACAAAGTTTCTCAACTTTTAAAATTTCCATAGTTAACTACCTCCTTCCATTAAAAGATAACAGATGGAGCTTACATCAAGATGAATACCACCTTACATTTTCGTAACTTTCATTCGTAATTTAGATTTAATACACCGCTGCGATAAGAAACAAAGATGTTCTTAGGATTAAAATACCAGACAAGCTGTAGGAAATGGTCTTGACCGTTCCTCTAAGGGATGCACGGAATCGTGGGGGGCGGAACGGTCAAGACCGCTCCCTACCACTTTATTTTAATCCTAAGAACATATAAATGCTCACTCTATGTTTATTCCATATATTTTTCTTATCTCCACTGTTATTTGTTCATTAATGATTTTAAATTATAAATTACATTTCCGTAAGGAAAGATAGGGTGAAAGTTGTACCGAAATTTAAGGTGCTTTGGACAGATATAACTCCCCCTTGACCTTCAACAATGGATTTTGCCAATGAAAGTCCAAGCCCCACTCCTTGTGTATCCTTTGAATTACTACTTCGGTAAAAGCGCTTGAAAATATGGTGTATCTCTTCTGGAGCAATCCCCACCCCATCATCAGCAATTGAAATTCTCACCATAGCAAGGGAGCGTTCCCAAGAAATGCAGATGTGACCGCCAGTATCAGTGTGATCCAAGGCATTCTTAATAATGTTTCCAATAGCTTCGCTCGTCCATTGTAAATCACAGGTGATTTTTTCATCCTGCTGCCCTTTTACGATTATTTGTTTTTCTTCACAGCTGGCCCGTGTAGTCAGATTTTCAATGGCCTTTGCTACAATTTCAGAAATCCGATGAGGCATTTTTTCAAATGTAACACTTCCGGCATCAAGGCGTGTAATTTTCAGAAGTGATTGTATCAATTGTTCCATACGGTCAAGTGCTGTTGTTGTTTTCCGTGAAAACTCAATAATGGTCTCAGGGTTATCTGGTTCTTCCAAAATAATCTCGTTGTACATATTAAGTGCGGCCAGCGGAGTTTTCAGCTGATGGGAAATATCAGAAATAGTATTTTTCAAAAATTCCTTTGCCTTATATTCTGCTTCTCCCTTTGCCTGTAGTGCAGATGCAAGGTTATCAACATAAGCAAACAGCTGATATAGGGTACCCTCGTCAGAGCGCGGTAAATGCGTCGTAAAATTACCTTCCGAAAATGCAAGAATGATTTTTGATGCTTGATGGTACAGCTGTTCTCTTTTTGCATAAAAGACAAAACATAAGGTAAAGAGTATACTAATAAAGATCAATATACCAAAAATAACAGATCGAAATGTGGTTGACTCAAATCTATAAACAGATGGCAGGAAACGTGCAGCGGTTTTTTCTGTATAACCAAGCTTTGTGAGCAAACTTTTCCCTTGTCCGCTATCTTGTGAGCTCGCAACAGCAGAAGCAATCACATCCGGAGATACTCCACTCTCCAAAAGAGAGCTGACAGTGGCACTATCATGCAACAGCAGCATTTCTTTCACAGTTTGTGTCTGTTTTACACAAAATAAACCGCCAAATCCAAGTAAAAGTATAGAAAGAGCTATAAGGCTGAAGAAAAAATGACGTGACTGCTTTTCTCTTAAAAAACTCATTTAAGCACCTCTTTCCATTGGTATCCAAAACCCCGTACTGTTATAAGATGTTCAGGATGTGACGGATCCTTTTCCACCTTTTCACGCAGACGGCGAACATAAACGGAAAGTGTGTTATCATCTACAAACTCTCCAGTTCCATCCCACATTTCATCTAATATTGCGTTTCGTGTAACTATATGCCCGGCATTGCGAACCAATAAGCAAAGCAGCCTATATTCGGCGCTTGTTAATTCTAAAAGCTTTCCTTTAAGTAAAACACGGCTATATAACAGGTCAATTGAGATATCTCCACAATTAAGTATGGATGATTGAGTTGGCTTTGAGGCTTTGGCCCTACGCAGCAGTGCTCGAATACGTGAGCATAGTTCACCCAGCTTAAAAGGCTTTGTAATATAATCATCCCCACCGCTGTCTAATCCGCGAATTACATTGACCTCCTCATCTAAAGCGGTCAAAAAAATAATTGGGACCTGATTGCCGCTTTTTCGCACCTGCTCGCATACCGTAAAGCCTGTTCCATCCGGTAAAGTAACATCAAGCAACAATAAATCATATTGATTTTTTGTAATTAACCCCATGGCCTCATTTACAGTACGGGCAATTTCAAGCTCAAATCCATTTTTTCTCAATGAGTATTGCAACCCGTCTATCAAACTTAAATCATCTTCTAAAAGCAAAATTCTATTATCCATTTTTAGCACCCCTTGTTACTCGTTTATCTGCAGGCTTGTCAGCATCTTTCGGTATTGCCCATGCATGACCAAAACGAACAGCTCCAGTTACCCTATCTTCCTCACAGAGCTTCTGAATCCTGCGCTCTGAAATTCCCCATTTGTCGGCTGCCTGCTGTACAGAAATATAATTAAGCATATTTATCCCCCACTTGATAATTTTACTTTAGTATATACGGAGAAACGAATAAAAGCAAGTTATTTGCTTGATACAATTCATGTACTCTTAAGCCCCTTAAACAGTTTGGAAAACTTATGAACTGTTAGGCAAAATAAAAAATAATAAGTTTAAGGGTGAGTTTCAAAGGTAACAATTAAAATATCTGCGATTTGCTTTTTTAATATACTATTCCATCGTTACTTTCAATAAAATCGCATAAAGCATCTGCTATTTTTTCTATTTGCTTATAATCTAAAATATCTGGAATATCTGTAGGTTTATGAGTCAGTCCTATCATTTTTTCTTGGCAAATACAAATATTAGGCTTTTTAATAAGCTCGAAACTCCTATGATCGCTTCCCACCATTTTCCTTATTTCATCAAAATCTATATTATTCTTATTCATAATACTTTTAACATCATCATATAGCTTTTTCGAATATTCGTCGGCATTTGCATATGCAAGCTTTCCACCATCTTTAGCACCAATACAATCTATATTAATGTTGTACATGTTGTTATACCATGGTTTAGATTTTGACTGTTCAACAAAAGCAGTACTTCCTTTATATAACTGCTCTTCACCATTAAAAGCGCAAAAAATTATATTTGTCTTAAAAGGACACACCTCAGATGCTTCCTTTAATTTTTTAGCTATTTCAATCAAAGCTGCCACACCCGAAGCGTTATCTAATGCTCCTCTATATATATTCCCATCTTTAATTCCAATATGGTCAAAGTGGGCTGATATTACAACTGCTTTTTCACTATCAGTGCCGCTAATATATCCCACTACATTGTGTACTGTTTTATAAGAGCCATATGAATTCCCTGAATTTTCTTTTCCTTCCTTTGCAGTGGGATAGCTAAATTCTTGTTTATATTCTTGAAAATAACTATCTTCAAACACTGGATTTAATCCAATATTCTTAAAAATATTTGCTATATATTCCGCAGCCTTTTCATTACCCTTCGAAAAAACACGTCTTCCTTCAAGCTCATCTGAGCATAGAGTAGTTACCACATTTTCTATTGTAGGTATATTTACCGTAGGCTTAACTTCTGCAGGAGTTTCAACCTCTGCAACTTTTTCAGCACTCTCATTTACTTTTTTAATGTGTAAACACAACATGAAGCATGAAGCAGTTAAAAAAGCTATAGATATTAAAATACGAACCTTAACCTTGCTTTTCATGCGATACCCTCTTTGCTACTTTTTTATACATTATTTATAAGTATACCCAACTTATTGAATTATTATGATGCATTTTGTCTACCCTAACTTGCAGTAAGCAGTATGCAGAAATATATCGATTTTATTCACATATTAAGAATATTATGAAACAATTATTTGAAATTTTCTGGCTTTTCTACATACCATTCTGTATAACCACAAGTGGAACATACATATGGAAATAACTCACTACTTTCTTTTGCTGTAAAATACTTCACTGGCAGTTTAATAGCTGAGAATTTCCCTGTCGTACTTGTTGCAATACATTTTGTTAATGCAGTATTACACTTTGGGCATAAATGTTCCATAGAAACTCCTCCCTTAATTCGCATAATGATACGCTTGTTCAACACCTTAAAAAAGATATGATTTAACTAAAGCTGGGATCATGCTACTTTAACTCTGCAAGTTAAAATTTATCAATTACACATTCCTAGTCAATTCATAAAAATCAATCATGTGTTTTAAGCCATCTCTTTTGTCAGCCATAAGCTGAGAATGTGTATAATGAAAACCACAAGACTGCTGCAATTTCTTTGATGCTATATTTTCTGACCTATCTGTTTTGCAATTTTCTATTGCAGTTTTTCTCAAAGAACTGCATAGGTTTTTAATATCTTCCTATGAAACAGCATACCCAATACAAGGTGTCTGATCAAAGCACCGATTTGCGCCTTCAAACATCAATTCTTTAATCATGTAGTTATCAGCAAGTCTAGTAGTTCCTGCCACCCTAACATAAATACCTTTTTCCATGCCAAGGGATTTGATATAGTAAGGGCGTTGTTTCCCTGCCCACACCTGCAAAGCAATAATAAGAAAGTTTCGAGTTAAAAACTAAATTTCATTCTAATAAATTCCACATAACCAATAGAGAAGACAATAAAAATATCATAAGTATTCTAGTATCCCCTTGGTGTAAGAATATGTTTACATCTCTTCATACCTTTTTAAAGCCATTCTAATGACGCCAGCTATTGTTGCTATATTTAAATGCGGATCTCCAAAATGATATGTGGTTTTTTGCATTTCTTCTTTAATAATTTTATTGAACTCGTTAATATCTTCTATATTTCTTGCTTTAAATTCTTCCTCCAAGGATCTGTTGTAAATAAATTCATACTCTTTCATCCCTTGTATTGTCCAAAACGTATCATAAAAAGAAGTCCCATATGCACGAATCCAGTCCCACATAATTTCAGGATCAGCAACATTGGGACTATCCAAATGGCACCTATGGCAAAGCAAAACTAGATTTGAAGGATCATCGCTTCCTCCCAAAGATGCTGGGACAATATGACATCTTTCTAATGTCCTCTTACATCCGCACCGCCAACACCTTTCATGAGCCTCAGCTGCATCTACACTTAATCCACATTCGTCAATTCTAGAAAACCAATACTCTACTATCTCATGATTTTTAGCTTTAATAACCTCTCTTTTCATATGAATCCTCCTTTTTTATAAACTCTATATATCCCTTTATTTCTCTAAAGTATACAATAAACATCAAGTAAAGTATTACCATTCAATATATCTCTTTAAATGATTTTCTCCTGATTTTTTTAGAATTGTCTTCACATTTTTTTCTAAGCAAGCATTTTTTATATTTAAAAGTGGTCTTAACACATTGATTGCAAATTCTTCACTGGAAATATTAGCAAGCAATATTTCGTCATCATAGACAATGTCTTCGTAGCTATAATGTTTTATATCTTCAAGCATAGAACGGATTTCTATTTCAGAAAAATCTTCTAACTTTAAATTTTTAATATGATTTAGCACAAAAAAGTTGAAGAAACACTGAACCTTTTCATTACTAATATGATATAAGTTTAATATATCTTCTTCATTTACATGCTGTGATATAAAACCTCCTACTTGATACTTTATATATTCTTCATCATCTATATCTATATCCCCATGTTCTATCTTTTCCATCGCGGTTACCAGCCTTAAAAATGTCGTTATTGAAAGATAATATAATCTTGTATTATCAAATGATTCCTCTAAAAAATTACCCAAATCATCTAATCTATTCTGATATATCAAGAATTCAATAATGTAATCTGCTTCTTCTTTCCAATCAACCTCAGTAAACGCTCCTATTAATTCCACAGGCAATTCTTTAAAATAAAGCATACTACTATAAAGACTAAAGAAAGATTTTGTTCTATTTTTACCAATTACATAATAATATATTAGCTTTTCTATTCCATAGCTTTGTCTTAACCGAACCCTGATTTCTCTTGCAAATGATTGAGATTTTTGATACAGCTCATATATAAGATTAACGACCCATTTACAATCTTCTGTTTGTAATTTAGAAGTTAAATTTTTAATTAAAGACTCATCAATATTATTTAGATTGATATTATTATTAAATCTCATATACATATATAACGGAAAAACTGCTTCTTTCAAACCTTGAGTGATTAAGCTAAGACAAATGTCAAAGCCTTCTTGTGACTTAGAATTATATAAAATATCAACAAATACCTGCCTCTGAAGCACATTCAAATTGTAAACTGGCTGAAAAAATTCTACGACTTGTTTCAATGGTAAATATCGTGGTAAATTATCAAACCCAAAGGATAAAGATTCTTCCTTTTGAGATATATCGATTTCTCCCAAACGTAAAACAACAGTTTTATAGTCATCCAATGAAATCTTTTCACTCAAAGATTCCCCTATTGAATTTACATAATTGTATTTATCCTTAGTACAATTTTGAAACATTTCTTCCAACAATTCATTTTTAACATCATTTCCGCATGCTCGGAGTAAACAGTTTGCTGCAGCCCCACCTACAATATCTTTGTCACCCATTAATTTACGGAGAATTTCCTGATGTGTTCTATTTACAGGTAGCTTTTTCATGACTTCTGATAATTCAATATAGTATTCAAAATTTTTTCCCGTTAAATTCTCTAGGATATATTGTAAGATTGACATAACAATTTGGTTAGAATTCCCCTCTATATAAGAACAAGCTTCTACTGCTAAAAGGCTATCTACCTGTAAAAGTATATTAATATACTTTTTGACTTGATTTTTATCCAAAAACCTAACCGCAAAAAGCAAAACGTAATTTCACTTTAAATTCTGTAGGTTTTTATTTAAAATTTTGGGATTTATTTTAAACTGATTAGCAAAAAAATAAGCTGCCAAAAATTCTGTAATTGACTGATGAAAAAAAGAGAGGTTATTTGGTGATATGGGCACCAAAAATCGTTCTACATCAATCAACCAATTTATAAGTGCTGTTTTATCTTTTATTTTCAACTCTTCTGCTTTTCTATCAAGTAACTCTTCTATTTCTTCTATAGAAAATGATTCTACGCCATTTTCAAATATATGATAAGCAAAACTACTAAAGATGGAAATAATATCAACTCTTAAATTTAATGCCTGTTGTATCTTAATGTTGAGATATTTAAAATATGATTCATAGATTTTTTTGGGGGTTGTATTATTATCAATTTTTATTTTACCTTGCACTAATAAATAAAATATCAATGGAGTCTGCAATAAATGTACAACCATTTCTTCTTGGTTCTGCGGAATTTCTATTCCTTGATTCTCCAAGTATCCTATAACATATTCTTCTTTTACTTCTTCTAACTGATATACTGGTAGATAAATATCTAAAGCATCTTTAAATCGGGTAGCAATTACAATATCACAATTGTAAGAATACTCCCTAATTTCTCTAATGCAGCTACCATTTTCTAAATATGTCCTTTCAACCTCATTAAATGAATCAAATAATAATAATGCTTTCCCTTCATTAACCCACTCCAAGATTGGTATCTCTTCAGGAAATTGATCTTTTATTAAAGTCTTAATGCTATTTCCCCCGCAATAATTTTTTAGATCTATATAGATTGGAATTTGAGGGATTCTTCCTGTTTTCCCACTTTCACACCATTTCCGTAAATGCTTTAATTGAGCAATACAATATCGTTTTAAAAAATATGTTTTACCCACACCTGGATTTCCCGTGAGAATAAACTTCCTTACATCACTAGATAAGATGTCCTCTACAGATATATACTCATAATTTCGTTTATATTTATCAGGTACCCTTACCATCAATGGAAATATCAGCCCCTCTGGAATTCTTAATTGCTGCATTGAATTCCAAACAAATCTATTTAAACCCTGTCTAAGTTTTTTTGTAATTCTAAATTTCTTTTCATTTTTAATTATTACCTTAGGCTTAACTGGTTTTCTGTTCTTTGTGGCTAATGAATCTAAAACTTCTAACAGATTACTATAATCGCAACCGTTCTCAGTTACTTTTGTTTCATAACTTAATATTTCAAGTCCATAATTTTTATACCAATATTCTTTCATTATCTGCGAAACATCCGGCATGATTGCATAATGCGTATATAAATTTGTGTGAAATTCATTTCTTACCTTTTCCATAATCCGTATAAAATCAGGATCTGTTAATCCAAATCCTACAAAAACTACATTTCTAGTCGTTAGTAATGTTTCTAATGCCCGATAAGCATAAAATTTATTTCCACTTTCATATAAATCATTATACTGCCTCTCTGATAAAATGATACTTTCTATCTTATCCATATCTCCATGAGGTTTAAATATAAAATTTCTTTTATTAAAAAGAAGTAATCCGGCACACTCCGCAGGCTCTTGATTTGTTATCACCTTAAAACGCTTAAATAACCCATTATCTTTCAATGCTTGTTCCAAAAGTTGGTCATAATTGGTAGTAATATAACATGAAACACCAAGATTAATAATAAGTTGATGAATTATATCAGGCTCTGCAATACCTTTTCTACATGCTGATTGAATAAATAATTTTAATCCATTATCTCCTAGTGCCTCACATCCAAGGTCAGCGGCTAATAATGGTTTACTATTGCTATAATAACGAATGTTGCCAGCATCTTTACCTTTCTGTTCCACAAAATTTGCCATCTCATCTAATAGCTGTCCCCAACCTGGCAAGCCAGACCACATAGAAATACCTGATCCAATAAACAACACTGTTCCATCTTCGGCTAAAATTCTTTTTAATTTTCTGTGTAGATTCTTAGTATTAGCGTCCATCAAATTACTCCTTGTTTCCTCAATTTTTATTTTTAATACATAAAAGTCATTATTTCAGCTGCATCCTCATGGAGCTCTATATCAAATATTTGTGAACCAGTATTGCAATGAAGCCCCCTATAAGTTCTATATTAGAAAGCATCAGAACTCTTTTAACAATATCAATTACACATTTCTAGTTAATTCATAAAAATCAATCATGTATTTTAAGCCATCTCTTTTGTCAACCATAAGCTGAGAATGTGTATAATGAAAGCCACAAGACTGTTGTAATTTCTTTGATGCTATATTTTCTGACCTACAGGAACATATTATTTTTATTGCTCCTAAATCCTCAAAACAATATTCAACTAATGCCATTAAAATCTGTTTTCCATAACCATGTTTAACAAATTTTGATCCCATGCCAATCCCACAATCCTCATAAACCTTATCCTCTATTTCCTTCATCCCAGCAAATCCAATCGCTTGAACACTCTTTTTTTCATATACTAAGTATGCGATCTTATCTTTTTGAAATTCAATAGTTCTTTTCATCCTTTCTTCAGCTTCTTCAATATTTTTTGTAGGTATCCAAAGCATATATTTTGCAGATTCCTCATGAGACCACATATTTTTATACATATCATTTAAATCGTTAATTGATGCCTTTTTTAAGACTAAATCTTTTGTTTCTATTTCTTCTTTGTACATATTATCTATCCTTTCTATAAATTACACTTTTATCTTTAAAGTCATCCCAGTGTTACCAAAATAATACTTTTATAATTCTATGAAATATCTAAATATCCTTTAAAATTATTAAAATAAAAAACTCTCTTACGGATCTATGAAGGCTCTTTTAAAATTTATATCTTGAATCACCTCTATTGATAATTATTCCCCTTCTACCATTAACTAAAGAAATAATAAGTACTGTGGAGATAGTTACGTCTAACCATTGAACTTATATTTAAAGTGAATTATAATTATTTAATATAATTAAATTTTTCACGATTGAAAGGGGTGAATCGATGTGAATAAGGTTATTTACGCCTCCAGAGGCGGAAATACGGAAAAACTCGCGGCGGCAATCGCCAAGGGAGCCGGATGCGAAGCGTTTTCAGTTGATTCAGCTGCAAATATAGAAGGGGTTGATACTCTTTTCGTTGGCGGCTCCATTTATGCGGGAAAAATTGACAGCAGCCTGCGTAAATTCTTAGATAAACTTTCTGCTTCCCAAGTTCGGAACATTGTCGTTTTTGGCACCGCGGCGGGAAATAAATCCGCTCTTGCTGAAGTAAAAACGATTCTTGAACCAAAGGGCATCAAGGTTTCCGATGAGGCATTTCAGTGCAAAGGTTCATTTCTGTTCGCCAACAGGGGACGCCCCAATGATGAAGACTTAAAACACGCCGAAGAATTTGCGAGAAAAATCAGTGAGGGCTCTACACATGCTTTATAAATTGCTAAATTAGCTTACGGCTGGGGGACTTTTCCCACGACGGATCAAGGTTACAGCCGTATGCCCCGATTGGGTGAAAACCGATTTGTGTGAAGTAGCAGCGGATATGAAAAACGAGCATATTGTCAAGTATTTTCAGTCTTATGCTGAATTCGGTATAATAGTGACAGAGGCAATCAGTATGTATCAAAAGTCTTAGCCATAGTCTTAGTACCTTCCTTATAATATTCAATTAACAATTCCCATTGTTTTAAAATAGTCGTAATTTTCTTACTTACAATCTATTATATTATATTTGTTAGTAATATTCTGCACTAATATTATATCTTCATCCCATAGATACACCAACAAGGTGAATAATACCCTTATCACTTAGCTTTTTCGTATAATATTTCACTCTATTTACTGTCCAGCCAAGTTTCAATGCAATCTCAGACTATGTAGCAGGGCGACCTGCTAATAATATTTAAATACAGCCTAAATAATGTGTTAAAATAATAGTAAGATTGTATGTAAATTATGTAGATGGATTTAAGTCATCAAGGATACATAAAAATATGTGCTAGGGACTTGACAAACTTTGCTGAGTTATCTAAAGTTTAAAAAATAAACCAGGACTTAGTGATGCTGTTAATAATAAACGAAAGAGGGCTTTTATATGGAAAAGGTTGTCCCAAGTAGGGAAGAAGCATTTGAACTTCTAAAAGAGTACAATAAAAGTGATAGCCTTATACATCATGCATTGGCTGTTGAATCAGTTATGCTGCATTTTGCAGAATTGTTTGGAGAAGAAGATAAAGAAAAATGGGGAATTGTAGGGTTGATGCATGATCTTGACTATGAAATGTACCCTAATGAGCATTGCAAAAAGGTTAGAGAAATATTGGCTGAAAGAAATTGGCCTGAAGACTATATCCATGCTATAGAAAGCCATGGATGGAAGTTTTGCTCAAATGTAGAACCAACAGAAAGAATGGAAAAAGTGTTGTATACAGTCGATGAATTAACAGGTTTGATTACAGCTACTGCACTTGTGAGACCTAGCAAAAGTATATTGGATTTGGAAGTAAAATCAGTCAAGAAGAAGTGGAAAGACAAGAGATTTGCTGCAGGAGTAAATAGAGAAGTTATTGCAGAAGGAGCAGAAATGTTGGGAATGGATTTGGGCAAAGTCATTGAAGAAACAATTAAAGGTATGAGGGATGTTGCAGAGAACATTGGGTTAGAAGGAAATCTATAAGCAAAAGATATGGGGATGTCAGACTGTGTAGGATTAGCAAAAAAATCGCCATCAAAAATTTGGCTGTGTAAATAATTTTTGTGTATTCTCTTTCTATTAGCAAATAATTAAAATATCAAGTTGATTAAATATATTGTTAATTTTTATCGACAAAGTTAAAAGAGCCTGTAAAAAAAGAGCTTTGCAAGAATATTGCAAGGACTCTTTTTTACCAAGTATCAAAATATAAAATATAATGCATCGATTATAAAATTCTGGCAAAGCGGCGATTTAAATCTTGTATTACTTTATTGGTATCTATACTGGCATCTCCTTACTTTTTGATTTGCTCATCTTTTAAATGCACCTTCCATGTCCCACTACGACTGCTTCCTATATGCTCTAAAATACCTTTATCACTTAGCTTTTTTATATAATATTTCACCCTATTTACTGCCCAGCCAAGCTCCAATGCAATCCCAGACTGTGTAATTGCTGGATTCTTTGTGATAATTTCAATCACTGACTTATCCAAGTCCGTCAATTGTATGGATTGGGTGGTTTGGGTGGAACTTTGGGTGGTTTGGGTGGTATCCAATACTACCCGATAAAAATTCACTCTGAAATCGCCATCCAAATCAATCAGCTCCGGTTCTTTCAAACCATATTTTTTAAATTCTTCAAATATACGTGGAATACCACTGCCCCATTGCTCTATAATTTTCATATAAGCGAATGCACTGGCAATTGCACGATTACGCACTTTTGAATATCCTTCACGCATCTTTTTAATGGTGACACCAGTGAGCAGCATTCCCGGAGAAGTGACTTCCAAGCGGTCATCATATAAAGCCACCTGCACGTTACCAGGCTCCAAATAACTGCGATGTGTAACAGCATTAGCAATTATTTCACGTATACTTCCAATTGGCAGCTCATATTCATCTTGGCGATACAATCCGCTGATTTTTGCTCCAAGATTAATCTTTCCAAGTACATATTTATAAGCTTCTTCTATTTGACTTTGAATTGGCCCTGTAAACTCACGGCGGTCTACAAATACAGCTCGCGTTGTTCCCTTAAATACCCCACACTGGATTTTTGTTGGCAATATAGGGTTCCCTGAAAGCAGTGCAAAAGCGTTTGTCGGAACCAGTGCGCCTTTCTCTTCTGCTAAAACACCCCATGATAATAAAGTATTAGCAGTTACTTCCTTTACCTCTGCTTTTTCTGCATCTGTTTTGCAATTTTCTATTGCAGTTTTTCTTAAAGAACTGCATAGGTTTTTAATATCTTCCTCTGAAACATCATACCCAATACAAGGTGTCTGATCAAAGCACCGATTTGCACCTTCAAACATCAATTCTTTAATCATGCAGTTATCAGCAAGTCTGGTAGTTCCTGCCACCCTAACATAAATACCTTTTTCCATACCAAGGGATTTGATATAGTAAGGGCGTTGTTTCCCCGCACTGATTTCAACTACAATAATGGTTTTCTTATTTATTGTCTGCAATGTTACATCCGGTATAATCAAAGGTTCACAGCTATCTGAAATTGCATTTGTAATGGCATCCATCGTTTTAAAAATTGAGAAATCATCTATTCCGACCACTTCATGATTGTCATCCTTTATTCCAAATATCAGCTTACCCCCATGTCCATTTGCGAAAGCAACCACAGTCTTCATATATTTGTTGCTTTTCTCCGGCACCGTTTCTTTAAACTCCACACTCTTGGATTCACCAGCTAGGATTTCTTCTATGGTCATACAAACACCTCCTTACTTTATTTTTGTACCATATATATATACCTCCTATAGATCCTCCCTCAAATCGTCCTTTAATAAATACTGCCATTTCTATCACAGATCCGAAATTAGTCTTTATCCGAAGCATCTTTAATTAATATTATATATATGCTGTTAAATTTAATCAATTAACAAAAGAAAAACCGCCAACCAAAAGAATGTATCTCCTGATTGACGGTCGGTTACTGAGGTTATGTTTGCACATCTAAATTCAGAGTTGCTAAAAGAATCAAGTATCTGTACCAACAGCTGCTGTTTTACTGCTGTTTACCATTTCAATAAGTTTTTTATAAAGCTCATCATTCATTATGAAACTGCAACGACCATCTTTACCCACGTCTGTACCCCTCTGCATAGCGGCTTTACCATCATACAAAAACGTGTAATAGTCAGATGTTTTGCCGTTAGAATAAGTTGCGCGTATAAGATAATACTCATCCAAAGTACTAAGATCAATACTCGGAAATGTATTTGAATTTGCTATATAATTCATAATTACATCTTTGGCAAGCTGAGCATTATCACCTGATAATGGTGACATTTTATACTGAGCTTCGCCATTAACAAATTGCATAAGTTCATAGGATACAGAATTTTTTTCATTTAAAATAGGTTCCTGTTTCTTAGGGTTTGTAAGTAACCCCATACTTACTACAGCTACAACAACTAGAGCTGGCACAATAATCCAAAATGGAGGTTTTTTATAGTTTAACACGTTTTTAATTCGCCCCTTTACGTTCCCTTCACCAAATGCAAGGGGACTGCCATTTAAGATATGCTTTCCGACAGCAAGGGATAATAACGAATTAGCATAAGGCTTTTTTATATCATCATTCATTTCCTTTAAAACTCTTTCATCGCAGGATAGCTCCATATCCGTACTCATCAACATGAAAGCAATCCACACAAGCGGATTAAACCAATGTATGGACAATATCAAAAAAGCAAATATTTTTATAATATGGTCTTTTCGATGGATATGAGTCTGTTCATGCAGCAAAATATAGCTTCTTTCGGAAGCGCTAAGTCCAGCTGGTAAATATATTTTTGGTCTTATTAGTCCAAGTACAAATGGTGTTTTCAAATTCTTAGCTTCAAAGATATTTTGCCCTATTAATTCTGCACTTTTAAGCTTTCTTTTTAAGAGTAAAACAGATATAAGGCTATAAACAAGCAACGCTATTATGCCTAAAACCCAGATATATGCACCTATCTCTGTATAAATCTGCAATGGATTTGCACTATCCCCGATAGCCGGCGCAGGAAGTGATTGGTTTACTAAGGAATCGACTGCATCTAATCCGCTATTAATCTTCGGGCTTTGCTGATATATGATGTCATGGGGGATTGGAACAGTATTCATATTCCGCGGTATAAGACTAAATATGCCTTCAAAGAAAAATGGGATTATAAGGCGAAAGGCAACCACACCCCATAAGGCATAGGAGATAACTTTTGGAGCTTTTTTAAGTAATAGTCTGACAAGTATCACAAAAAGGATTACATAGCTTGCTGTTAGACTCATATTTAAAACAGAGAGAAATAGTTCGCTCAATTACTACACCTGGTTACAAAAATCATAACAAAACGTAACCATACCCCTTTCTTTATTTTGTTAACTTTTATGATTTTACAATTGTAGTTCATCATGCTGGATTATTTTCATAATCTTACACTCACTTAGGCTTGGGAACACCAAACAGTTATCATAACAACCTATATGTGCTGATTTGTTATGATTCTTTGCAACCATTTAAAGTTCCTTGTGCTCATCAATCAACTTTTTCAACTCCTCAGCTTGATGTTTACTTAATTTTCTCCCTCCTATAAAAGCAGTAAGAAATTTAGGCAATGATCCTCCAAAGGTATCCTCAACAAAACATATGCTTTGCTTGGCATAATATTCATCCTTTGAAATTAGTGATGATACTACAGCATTTTCATTTTGAAAGATGCCCTTTTCACATAACTTTTTTAGTACCGTATATGTTGTGGACTTTTTCCAGTTCATTTCTTTCTCACATAGCTTTACAAGATCGCCAGAGCCAATTGGCTCACTTTGCCAGATTAATTCTGCAAACTTTTCTTCAGTTTCTGTAAGTTTATATTCCTTCATGATAACCCTCCTTGGTCTATACAATATCAACTTATATTATAAGTCTATGTCATATAGACCAAGTTGTCAATGATAATTTCCCAAAATATATGAAAATTTAAATTATTATCAAAGAATACAAAAACGGGTTTTAACACAGCATCCTTGGCACTCTAATAAAAAAAAGCTTTGCAAAAATATTGCAAGAACTCTTTTTTACCAAGTATCAAAATATAATGCGGCGGTTATAAAATTCCGACAAAGGCACAGCAAAACAGACGAATTTAAAAAGGCTGTGGATCTGTGAGCAAGTATTATTGCACTTGCCTGCAGATCCACAGCTATCCCTATTTCACTTCTATATCTATATCTTTCTCATAATAATTGGTGTTAACCTTTATATTGATTTTTCCCTTATCTCCTTTAGTCCTAACCCAAAAGGCACTGCACCCACCAAGTAGTGAAAATTTATAAAGTCTTAGCCAAAAACCACTATCCCTTTAGGGTAGTGGATGAAGACTTATCCCTGCTCTTGAATGTACTTTTCTATAGCTTCTTTGCTCACATTTCCTATACTACAAGCAAAATATCCATCACTTTCAATAATACCAAAGCCATTTTCTTTGGCTATGTCTAGAAATAGTTGCTTAATTTCTTTCTCAAATCTTACTAATAACTTCTTCCTATATTTACAAACAAATATTAAATGACGCATCAACAAATGTTTCGAATGGTTTCTTGAGATATAATCCATGATTTTCTAGCCTGCATCCTTTTCATTTTCTCAAATTTAGGTATAGGTTTTAGATTAACCTTATTACCTTCTATATCCATTAAAATAGCATAGCCAGTAGACATTCTGCCTTTGATAAAGTATTCTTTACCTTGATATTCTACCTTATCAAGCTTTCTAAAACCCTGTATTTTGCCCGTAATTATTCTTTGCTCACTTCTAACCCCTTTGGTCTGCTGAAAATCACCATCTGCGATACATCTTTTAAACAATATATTCTTTGTCTTAAAGTTCACTCCTATTAAATCTGTATTTTCTATATTGTTTAAACATGCAATTGCAATTGCATCATAATAATGCTCCTTCGGCAACTTCATTAATTGTCTGTGTTCTTTAGTTATAAATCCAAATGTTTCTGTTGCTTCAGGCAATAGTCTTAATA
>DHEX01000127.1 GCA_002400085.1 Clostridiaceae bacterium UBA4839
ATATTTTTAGTTTCCTTATTAGGCGGTGTTATAGGTCTTTTCTTTGTAGTCCCACTTAGACGCTACTTAACCATAGAAGAGCATGGCAGGCTTTTATACCCTGAAGGCATGGCTACATCTGAAATACTTGTTAATGCAAGTGAGGGTGGAGAAGGATTTCGCACTATGACAACGGGTTTGGGAGTTGGTGCTGTTTATAAATTCTTATCTGGTGGTTTTGGATTATGGCGTGAAGAAACAGAATGGACAATAAAACCTGTAGGGGGTACAATATTTGGTCTGGATGTAATGGCATCCTTATTTGGAGTAGGTTATATAATTGGAATTAAACTTGATCTTGTTATGTTTGCTGGTTCCTTATTTGCATGGTTTGGACTAATTCCTATTATAAAATATTTTGGATCAAATATTCCAGGAGCCATTTTCCCATCTACTACACCAATTGCAGAAATGGATGCTTGGGGAATATGGAGTAATTATATAAAATATATTGGTGCAGGTACGGTTGCTGCAGGGGGCATTATAGGCATAATTAAATCTATGCCGGCTATCGTAGGATCATTTAAATCTGCAACAGGCAACATGAATGTAAAAAATGAAAAGCGCAGCAAAAATAGCGGCATAAGAGATACCAATGAAGATATTCCATTAAAATGGATTATCTCTGGGATAGTTTTAGTTTTCTTCTTAGTATGGCTTGTTCCTATGGCAGATGTAAAAGCTGGAGCTTTAGGTTCACTTCTTGCAATTTTATTCTCATTTTTATTTGCAGTTGTATCTGCAAGGGTTGTTGGGATAATTGGTACATCAAACAACCCAATTTCAGGAATGACTATTGCTACACTTTTATTTGTAACTGCAATATTGAAAGCTACGGGAAGAGTTGGGAATGAGGGCATGATAGCAGCACTTGTCATTGGTGGAATTGTATGTATTGCTACAGCAATTGCAGGAGGAGCAGCGCAGGGGATGAAAACAACTTTTATAGTTGGAGGAAATCCAAGGCATGTTGAGCTTTCAATGATTCTTGGATTTGCGATAGCTGCAGTTCCTCTTGGACTTGTAATTCTTCTTCTTAATAAGGCATATACATTAGGTTCAAAAGAAGTTCTTGCACCTCAGGCAACACTTATGTCAATGATTGTAGAAGGGATTATGAATGGGCAAATGCCGTGGATTCTAATTACAATAGGCGTTGTAATAGGAATTATGTGTGAGCTTGTAAAGATTCCTGTACTTCCATTTGCACTTGGAATTTACCTTCCAATTCATCTTAATGCAGCTACATTAGTAGGAGGAGTTATAAGATCATTTGTTGAGAAAAAATATAAAAGTGATGAATATGAGCTCAAGGCTCGTGATGAAAGAGGAATACTTTTATCATCAGGACTTGTTGCAGGCGATGCTCTTATTGGAATATTAATTGCAATATTTGCTGCTGCAGGGATTAGTGATAAGGTTGCTTTTGGTAAGAATGTTGCTTGGTTAACTCCAGTAACACAAAATCCATGGACAGCTTTAGTAATTGGAATGGCATTGGCATACTGGATGTACAAATATACAGTAAAAGAAAATAAAAATATCGCATCAAGAATAAAAAAGAATAAAGTAGAAGCATAGCATTTAAATTCAGTGCCGTATTCATCAATAAAGATGAATACGGCACTTATTATTTGCTGAAAATATATTATAGGATGAACATCCTTGCAAACGGTCAAGTGAATGGGACATATTTTTCTTATAGCGGTCTATTAAATCTAAATTGCTAATTACAGTTAATATAAATATTTGATATTAATTGTATAATGAAGTATAATTTAAATAAAGTGAAGATTATAATAATTTTAAAACATTGCAGGTGGTTTGATTTTATGAAAGCAAAAAAATCAGCAAAGAAAGGTAATTTTGCGAAAGCAAAAAAAGCAGCTAAACAAGATAATTTTTTGACATATATTCCAGAAAAAAAGTGTAAGGACTTTGAAGTCCGTGATGGTAAAGTGTATTTGATTTTTCACCATGATAAGCCAATAGAAAAGTTTGCATCATGGTTAGTAAAAAAGCCAAGAGTTACAGATGTAGAGCTTGACGAGGTAGGAAGCTATATTTGGCTGTCAATGGATGGTAGAAGAACAGTTTATGATATCGGGCAAAAGCTTAAGAAAAAATTTGGTGATAAATGTGAACCTATATATGATAGACTAATAGCATACCTGCGTACTATGAGAAAGTGTGGCTATATTTGCTTTGAAAGCAATCAAAAAAATAATTAAAAATGGCATTTAGCCAGTTGGGGGTGTTTACATTGAAACTAAATGAAAGAGTTGATGAGCTGAAAGATGATCTTATTAGCTCAACTCAAAAGATCGTGCACGTTAAAAGTGTTCAGGGAGAACCAAAGGCAGGAATGCCTTATGGTGAAGGACCTTATAATGCACTTGAATGTGCCCTTGAAATATCAAGAGGCCTTGGATTTAAAACAGTGAACATGGATGGACAAATTGGTTATGCAGAATATGGTAAAGGTGAGGATTATGTTGCAGTTCTTGGACACCTTGATGTAGTTCCAGAAGGAGATGGATGGAAATATCCACCTTATGCGGCAGAGATTCATGATGGAAAGATGTATGGCAGAGGAACATTAGATGATAAAGGTGCTACAATGGCAGCGCTTTATGGACTCAAAGCAATTAAAGACTTAAATCTTCCTTTAAGCAAGAGGGTAAGGATAATATTTGGGACTAATGAAGAAACAGGAAGCCACGAAGTTGAGTACTATATGAAAAAGGAGAAAGCACCTGTTGCTGGGTTCACTCCTGATGCTCAATATCCAATAATTTTTGCTGAAAAAGGAATAGTTTCATTTGATATAGTTAAAGATTTGAAAAAACAAGGCTATGGAGATGTAACTGTCAAATCCATAAAAGGCGGATTAAGATCTAACATGGTTCCAGATTATTGTGAAGCTTTAATTGAAGCAAAGGACATACAAAAAACTACTAAATTTATTGAAGATTATGCAAAGAAAACAGGGTTTGAAATCAAAGTTGTGACAAATGGCAACACAATTTCAATTAAATCCTATGGTGTTGGAGCTCATGGAAGCACGCCTGAACTTGGAAAAAATGCAGTTATGCAGATGATGGCTCTTTTAGGAGAGCTTCCTATTGGAGAAGGGGACTTAAGAGATTATATTGATTTTGTTAATAAGCATATTGGATTTGAAACTGATGGAAAATCCTTTAATGTAAATCTTAAAGATAAGGAATCAGGAAAACTTTCATTCAATGTCGGAGTTATAACTATGGATAAAAATCAAATAAGAATGATACTTAACTTAAGATATCCTGTTACATTTACATTTGATGATATGATGAATCCATTTAAAGACACATTAAAGGGTTCAGGAATAAAGGTTGAAAATGTAGAAAATCAAAATCCACTTTATTTTCCTGTAGATCATCCTCTTATAAAAACTCTTCAAAAAGTTTATACTGAGCAAACAGGAAAAGAAGCAGAACTTCTTGCAATTGGTGGAGGAACATATGCAAAGGAAATGCCTAACATAGTAGCCTTTGGACCAATATTCCCTGGAAAACCTGACCTTGATCATCAGGTAAATGAATATATGGAAGTTAATGATATTATTGAAAATGCAAAGATATATTCACATGCTATTTATGAATTAGCAAAATAAAGTATTAAGTGATTAAAAGGCTCAGGCGGAACAGGAATACCTCTTCCTCGCCTGAGCTTTTTAAATTAAAATCTACAGGCTTTACACCTTCCATCAAGTTTATAAAAAATTAATATTANNTAATATTAATTTTTTATAAACTTATATTAAGCGGTTTGCATTAAAAATAATGAGAAGTATAATCATATTATAGGGAAAAAATAGATAATAAAGTATAATTTAGCAAATTAGCGCTGCACATTAATAAATGATAGTTTGTAATTTTGGTTGTTATTTATATCTAAAGTTATCAAAATACTTTTATAAATTCCACATAGTATTTTTATGGCAATTTCTGCTGATAGTTTTAAACTATTTTCACACATTTACATTATTCCCTAATATTCCGATATTCTATCATGATGACCAATTATAAAGTTGGTAAAAGTGTACCAACTTTATTAATGGCAATATTAATTTATTTGCTGTATTAACAATCTATAAGGGGGGGATATAAAACATATATATATATTTACATCATTTAAATTATTATATTAAGAAAAGGGGAGTAACACATGGAAGAGAAAAAGGGGCTTTCAAGTACCGCATATGGTGGAATAAAAGGTGAAGATTATGTCCCATATGTACCTGTAAACAAAGCAATGCCTGAAGTAACTGTTATGTCAATTGTTTGGGGCTGTATTTTTGCAGTTATTTTTGGTGCTGCAAACACATATCTTGGATTAAAAGTTGGAATGACTATTGCAGCAGGAATACCTACAGCTATTTTAGGGACAGGCATTTTAAAAGGTATTTTTAAGAGAAACAACATACTTGAGGTAAATGTTATTCAAGTAATGGCCTCAATGGGTGAATCCCTTGCAGGTGGACTTATATTTGTTATTCCGGCAGTTATACTGCTTGGGGGACATTTAACAGTTGGAACTATATTTTTAGTTTCCTTATTAGGTGGTGTTATAGGTCTTTTATTTGTAATTCCACTTAGACGTTATTTAACCATAGAAGAGCATGGCAAGCTTTTATATCCTGAAGGCATGGCTACATCTGAAATCCTTGTTAATGCAAGTGCAGGTGGAGAAGGATTACGTACTATGACAAAGGGTTTAGGAGTTGGTGCTGTTTATAAATTCTTATCTGGTGGTTTTGGATTATGGCGTGAAGAAACAGAATGGATAATAAAACCTGTACAAGGTACAATATTTGGTCTGGATGTAATGGCATCCTTATTTGGAGTAGGCTATATAATTGGACTTAAAGTTGACCTTGTTATGTTTGCTGGTTCTTTATTTGCATGGTTTGGATTAATTCCTCTTATAAAATATTTTGGATCAAATATTCCGGGGGCCATTTTCCCATCTACTAAACCAATTGCAGAAATGGGTGCTTGGGATATATGGGGAAGCTATATAAAATATATTGGTGCAGGTACGGTTGCCGCAGGAGGTATTATAAGCATAATTAAATCTATGCCGGCTATCGTAAAATCAATTAAATCTGCAGCAGGTAACGTGAATACAAAAGGTGGGAACAGCGGAAAAGGCAGCGGCGTAAGAAATACCGATGAAGATATTCCACTAAATTGGATTATCTTTGGAGTAATTTTAGTTTTCTTCTTGGTATGGCTTGTTCCTATGGCAGGTGTAAGAGTTGGAGCTTTAGGTTCACTTCTTGCAATTTTATTCTCGTTTTTATTTGCAGTTGTATCTGCAAGAATTGTTGGGATAATTGGTACATCAAACAACCCAATTTCAGGAATGACTATTGCTACACTTTTATTTGTAACTGCAATATTGAAAGCTACAGGAAGAATTGGAAATGAAGGCATGATAGTATCAATTATCATTGGTGGAGTTGTATGTATTGCTACAGGAATTGCAGGAGGAGCAGCGCAGGGGATGAAAACAACTTTCATAGTTGGAGGAAATCCGAAACATGTTGAGCTTTCAATGATTATTGGATTTGCAGTAGCTGCAGTTCCTCTTGGATATGTAATTCTTCTTCTTGATAAGGTATATACATTAGGCTCAAAAGAAGTTCTTGCACCTCAGGCATCGCTTATGTCAATGATTGTAAAAGGAATCATGAATGGAAAAATGCCGTGGATTTTAATTATTGTAGGTGCTGTAATAGGAATTATGTGTGAACTTGTAAATATTCCTGTACTTCCATTTGCACTTGGAATTTACCTTCCAATTCATCTTTATGCAGCTACATTAGTAGGAGGAGTTGTAAGAGCATTTACTGATAGAAAGTATAAAAATAATGAAACTGAACTCAAAGCTCGTAGTCAAAGAGGAGTACTTTTATCATCAGGACTTGTTGCAGGTGATGCTCTTGTTGGAATATTAATTGCAATATTTGCTGCTGNNAGGGATTAGTGATAAGGTTGCTTTTGGTAAGAATGTTGCTTGGTTAACTCCAGTAACACAAAATCCATGGACAGCTTTAGTAATTGGAATGGCATTGGCATACTGGATGTACAAATATACAGTAAAAGAAAATAAAAACACTAAATCAGGAAAAAAGAATAATGCAGAAGCGTAGTTGACAGGAAGGATAACATTACAAAAATAATAAGCATGAGAAAAAAGAATAAAGTAGAAGTGTAATCTCTAAATTTAGTGCCGCACTCATCAATAAAGATGAATACGGCACTTATTATTTGTTTAAAATCCTATGATGCTAGATTCGATTATGGATGGAAAATAAATATACTGGGGCACAAGGTAGGAGCGGTCTTGACCATTTTGCCCATATAAAAGGCCCAAAAGGAGATACCATGGCACAGGTAGTGACCGGTCTTGACCGTTCCGCCCCCCCTGATTTACAATTACTATTAAAATAAAGTATATTTTAATAGGGGGTGTGAGCTTATGAAAATTATTGATATGCACTGTGATACAATTTCAAAATTATGCGAATGTAAAGGAACTTGTCTTAGGAAAAATGATTTTTGTGTGGACATTGAAAAACTTAAAAAAGGAAATTATGCTGCTCAATTTTTTGCAATGTTTATATACTTAAAAAATGGCAAGGATCCGCTGGAAACCTGTCTTCATATGATTGATAGATGCTATGTCGAGCTTGATAAAAATAGAAATGATATACAAATTGCAAAAAACTATGATGACATGGTTGAAAATCAATCAGAAGAGAAAATTTCAGCATTTTTGACTATTGAAGAGGGTGCTGCTATTAAAGGGAAGGTTGAAAACTTAAGAAATTTCTATAGGCTTGGTGTAAGGCTTATGACGCTTACCTGGAATTTTCCAAATGAAATAGGATATCCAAACTGTAAAGAAGAATTTATGAATAAGGGGCTAACTGATTTTGGAAAAGAAGTAGTTTTTGAAATGAACAGGCTTGGAATGATAATAGACACATCACATTTATCTGATGGTGGATTTTATGATGTGGCAAAGCTGTCTAAAAAGTCTTTTGTGGCATCCCACTCAAATGCAAGGGCTGTTACTGATCATTCAAGGAATCTTACAGATGATATGATAAAAATTCTTTCTGAAAAAGGCGGTGTTATGGGAATTAACTTTGAAAAGAACTTCCTCGGGAATGATGGTATGAGTAGAGTAGAGCATATGGTAAAGCATATTAAACATATAAAAAATGTTGGGGGAATAGATGTAATAGCTCTTGGCACTGATTTTGACGGTATTTCACCGGAACTTGAAATAAAGGATGCAGGAGAGATGGATAAGCTCATTTTTGCACTTCAAAGATCAGGTTTTTCAGAAGATGATATTGAAAAGATATTGTATAAAAACACAATGAGAGTAATAAAGGATGTAATGAAGTAAGCTTTATTTTTTTGAGGCAAGACATATTAAAGTTGTGATTTGTTAATTTATGAACGAATATTAACATAATTAGCGTTGACTTATGTTATATTGTGTTATAGAATGTTACTAGATGTTAAAATTAAGTTAAAACATGAGAACCGATCCAGGGGTGTAGCAACCGTTAGGATATTTACGGATGGTAGTCATCAGACAAAAATATATTTAGTAAGGGATGTTTATATGGCAAATAATCCTTTTTATAGACGCCAGGAGATAATACGAATACTAAAAGAATATGATTTTTCGGATATACCTTATTTAAGCAAGCATTTAGATGTTTCTGAAATGACTATAAGAAGGGACCTTGATAAGCTTGAAAAAGAAGGGATAATTGAAAAAGTATATAATGGTGCAAAAATAAGGATGATAGATCCTTATGATGCATCGCTGCAGATTAGAAAAACAAAAAACCTTGAAGAAAAAAAGGCTATTGCAAGAAAAGCAGCAGAGTTTATTAATGATGGGGATGTAATAGGCCTTGATGCAAGTACTACTGCCCTTGCAATAAGTAAGCTCATAAAGAATAAGAAGAATCTTACGGTTATAACAAATAATATTGAAATAGCAGTGGAACTTTCAGAAGCCCAAGATGTTCTTTGTATACTTCTTGGAGGTGCGGTTAGAAAAAGTTCACTATCGACTACAGGATCTTCAGTTGCAAGTATGCTTAACTTTATGTATATAGACAAGCTCTTTATATCAAGTAAAGCTTTATCCTTTAATGAAGGATTAACAGATGCCATAATGGATGAAGGACAAACAAAGAAAGAAATGATTAAAAAATCAAAAAATATATTTGTGGTTGTTGATCATACAAAGATATGCAAAACATCATTTTTTAAGGTTTGTGAATATAGGGAAATGAGTAAGATAATAACCGATGGTCTACAAGAATTTACTGAAGAGCAAAAGGTAACAATTCAAAAGTACAGAGAAAAGGGTGTGGATGTAATAATTGCTAATTAACCTTAAAGGGTTTAACTATTAATATCATAAGGGAGGATTACATAATGGAAATATCACCAGTAAAATTTATTAATGAAAAATTAATACTAATTGATCAGAGAGTTTTACCTCTTACCTATAAGGAGGTGGAAATCAACAATTATAAGGAAGTTGAATTTGCTATTAAAGATATGATTGTTCGTGGAGCACCAGCAATTGGAGCTACTGCAGCTTATGGAGTTGTTCTTGCTGCAAAGGAATTTAAATCCCTTGAAAAAGAAAAATTCTTAGAAGAAGTAGAAAATGCATGTAAAGTACTTTATAAGGCAAGACCAACAGCAGTAAACCTTATGTGGGCTGTTGATAAGATGAGGGGAGTTATTAAAGAAAACTCTCATTTAAGTCCTGAAGAAATATATCAAAAATTAATTGAAGCAGCAAATAAGATTTCAGAAGATGATGTTAAAGCTAATAAAGCTATGGGGGACTTTGGTAATGAACTTGTTCCTCAAAATGCAACTATACTTACTCACTGAAATGCTGGAGCACTTGCTACCGTAGGTTACGGT
The DNA here is from genome assembly GCA_002400085.1 of Clostridiaceae bacterium UBA4839. Classification (GTDB taxonomy): domain Bacteria; phylum Bacillota; class Clostridia; order Clostridiales; family Caloramatoraceae; genus UBA4839. Next base: position 9,063 of record DHEX01000127.1, read on the forward strand.
ACAGCACTTGGAGTAGTAAGATCAGCATTTTATAGTGGAAAAAATATATTTGTATATGCTACAGAAACAAGAGCAAGACTTCAAGGTTCAAGGCTTACTGGATGGGAGCTTATGACTGAGGGTATACCAAATAAAATAATAATAGACAGTGCAGCAGCTACTTTAATTAGGGATCATAAAATTGATCTTATTGTAACTGGTGCAGATAGAGTTGCTGCAAATGGAGATACTGCCAACAAAATAGGGACGTTCATGTTGTCAGCTTTAGCTAAGGTTTATAATGTACCTTTTTATATTGCAGCACCAACATCAACTATAGATTTCAATATGGAAGACGGTTCTAAAATTAAAATTGAGGAAAGAAGCGGGGACGAACTTAGAGTAATTGAAGGTGTAAGGATACTCCCTGAGGAAATGGAAGTTTACAATCCTGCATTTGATGTAACTCCCCATGAAAATATTACTGCAATAATAACTGAAAAAGGTATTATTAAACCTCCATTTAAAGAAAATCTTTTGAAGTTAAAAAAGGAACTAAATAGATAATTTGGAGGTAATATTTTGATAAAATACGAAGACATAAGGAAGCAGGTTATATCTACAGGTCTTAAAATGATTAATTCCAATATGACAGCAGGAACGTGGGGAAATATTTCTGCAAAGATTGAGGGAGAAGATCTTATGGCTATTACTCCAAGCGGAGTAGATTATGAAAAAATTACTCCTGATGGGATTGTTATTATGGATTTTAGCGGAAATATTATTGATGGTAAAATGAAGCCATCCATTGAGTTCCCAATGCATGCATTGGTTTATAAAAATAGAAAAGATGCAAAAGCTGTAGTGCATACTCACAGTGTATTTGCCAGTGCTTTTGCTGTTGCAAGAAAACCTATTCCAGTATGTTGTGAGGAGCTTGCTGAAGTTGCAGGAGGGAGCATAGGTGTTGGTAAGTATTGCCTTCCAGGGACTAAGGAGTTAGGTGAAGAGGTTATAAAGGCTCTTGATGATAAGATGGCTGTTTTAATTGCAAATCATGGGGTTTTAGCTTGCGGTCCTACTTTAAAAGAAGCATTTAAAATTGCAGAAATAGTTGAAAAAAGTGCTAAAGAGATTATTTTAGCTAATATTTTAGGAGGCGCTTTTGAGCTTAAGGAAGATGATGTTAAAACTTTAAGAAACTTTTATTTAAATTCTTATGGACAAAGATAAGGCCGATTCTTAGACTCAGGTGGAATTTACTTATGAGGAATATCTACTCCAACTGAGCCTTAGAAAAGCCGGTCCAGCGGCATAGCATCCGTTATTGCCCGCCTTAATTGGGGAGTTATGGATGGCAGCCATTGGATAAAAATTTTACATATAAAAAAAGGGGGATTTAATATGAAAAAATTAACAAGCTTATTAGTAGCAATTCTTATGGTTTTCTCAATGACAATAACTGGATGTGGTAAAAACGATGTAAAATCGACAGATGATTCAAAAAATGGAGAAAAGCAAACAGAAGCAAAAGAAGATAATAAAAAGCCACTTAAAGTATTATTATTTATTAATGGTAATTTAGGTGATAAGTCATTTTTTGATTCAGCAAACAATGGAATGAAGTTAATTAAAGAAAAGTATGGCTGTGAAACTAAGACAATTGAAGTTGGAACTGACAGATCAAAATGGGAACCAGCACTTGAGGACGTTTCAGAACAAGATTATGATATTATAATTGTTGGTACATTTGATATGGATGAAGCACTTACTAAAGTTGCAGCAGAGCATCCTGATAAGAAATATATAATGTTTGATTATGAAATGGATTATAAGGATGGAAAGAATAAAAACGTATATTCAATGAGATATAAAGCAAATGAAAGCTCATTTTTAGCAGGAGCATTAGCGGCAAAAATGAGTAAGAGCCACAAGCTTGGATTTGTAGGCGGAATGGATATACCACTTATAAATGACTTCCTTGTAGGATATATACAAGGGGCTCAGTATGTAGATAAGAATATTAAGGTACTTCCATCTTATGTTGGAAACTTCAATGATCCTGCAAAGGGGAAAGAAATGGCACTGGCGCAATATAACCAAGGAATAGATATTGTTTATAATGCAGCAGGTCAAACAGGACTTGGAGTTTTAGATGCAGCAAAAGAAGTTAAGAAGCTTGCTATTGGAAGCGACTCAGACCAGGCTATGCTTTATAAAGATGATCCAGAAAAAGCAAACTTAATTTTAACATCTATATTAAAGAGAGTAGACAATTCAATAGTTAGAGCAATTGACAAGTATATAAAAGGAGAACTTGAATTTGGAAAATGCGAAGTGCTTGGATTAAAGGAAGAGTGCGTAGGACTTGCAGAAAATGAGTTTTTTAATAAAAATGTTCCAGAGGATGTAAGAAAACAGTTAAAGGATTTATCAGATAAAATAGTAAGTGGAGAAATCAAAGTTGATACAGGGCTTGGAATGAGCAATGATGAGCTTGACAAATTAAGAGATTCTGTAAGACCATAAGTTTTTAAATTATACTTACTATAATTCATCCAGTTTAAAATTAAAAAAACTTATTTTAAGCTGGATGAATTTTATCCGATGTTTTTACTAAGATCATGTTTAGTGGCTACTTTTAAATATGCATTAGACGGGAAGGAGCACAATTATGGGAAATGAACTACTTAAAATGGATGGTATAACAAAAGTTTATTCAAATGGTGTTCTTGCCAATGAAAATGTTAATTTTACTGTAGAAAAAGGCGAAATACATGCTCTTGTTGGTGAAAATGGAGCAGGTAAATCCACTTTAATGAAGGTATTGTTTGGTCTTGAAACACCAGATGAAGGAGCTATTTATTTAAATGGGAATAAAGTAAAAATTACTTCTCCAAGTGATGCTATTGGCCATGGGATAGGAATGGTTCATCAGCATTTTAAGTTAGTACCATCCCTTACTGTAGCGGAAAACATTGTCCTTGGAATTGAGCCTAAAAAAGGCATTTTTATAGATATGAATAAGGCTGTTAAAGAAACTGAAGAGCTTGCTAAAAAATATAATTTCGATATTAATCCAAAGGCTGCTGTAGGTGATTTATCCGTTGGTAAAAAGCAAAAAGTTGAAATACTTAAGGCACTTTTTAGAGGTGCAAAGCTTTTAATATTAGATGAACCTACAGCAGTGCTTACTCCCCAAGAGACAAGGGAGTTATTTGAGCAGCTAAAAGGTCTTAAAAAGAATGGTTATACAATAATATTTATTTCTCATAAACTTAATGAAATAAAAGAAATCTGCGATAGGTTGACAATAATGAGAAGCGGCAAGACAATAGGGACTTATTGTACTGCAGATGTTTCGGAGCAGGACATTTCAAAGCTTATGGTGGGAAGAGATGTTGTTTTAAAAGTTGAAAAGGAAAAAGTATCTCCAAAAGATGTAGTGCTTTCTGTTAAGGACCTTAATTATGTTAATGAGAATAATAAAAAAGTAGTTAATAATGTATCTTTTAGTGTAAGAAGTGGTGAGATATTAGGAATTGCAGGGATTGAAGGTAGTGGGCAAAGAGAAATTGTTGAAATGATTACAGGTCTTAGGGACATAGGTGAAGGTGAAGTTACAATTGATGGGGAAAATATAAATTCTCTATCTATAAAGGGAATTAGAAATTTAGGAGTTTCTTATATTCCTGAAGATAGAATGACTTATGGAGTTGCAGGAAATGCCAGCATTGAAGAAAATTTGATTTCAAATAGGTATAGTGATAAAGAATTAAACGGGAAAGCACTTTTTAAAACAAATAAGATTAAAAGTTTGACAAATAAATTAGTTAAAGATTATTTGATAAAATGCAAATCACCTTCTGTTAATGTAGGAATGTTATCGGGGGGTAATATACAAAAGGTTGTTGTAGCCAGAGAATTTTCTACACAGCCTAAACTTTTAATTGCAGACCAGCCTACTAGAGGCATAGATGTTGGTGCTATAGAGTTTATACATAAAAAGCTTGTTAGTATAAGGGATGATGGCTGTGCTATTCTTCTTGTTTCTGCTGATTTAAATGAAGTCTTAGAGCTTTCAGACAGTTTGATTGTTGTAAATAATGGAGAAATCGCAGCTTATTTTGAAGATGTATCAAAACTGACTGAAGAAGAATTAGGCTTCTATATGCTTGGAGTTAAGAAGCAATCAGAAGATGAGATAAGGAGGGCAGTATATGCATAAAAAATTAAATTTTGAAATAATAAGGACTATTGCAGCAATAGCTTTATCACTTTTAGTTGCATTTATAATAATTCTTGCAGTAAGTAAAGAGCCGGGAGAGGCATTTAAAATGCTTTTAATGGGACCTCTTAGCTCAGTAAGGCATTTTGGAAATGTAATTGAAATGATGATTCCCCTTACATTTACAGGTCTTGCAGTATCGGTAATGTTTCAGGCAAAACAATTTAACTTAGGTGCAGATGGTGCTTTTTTTATAGGAGCTGTAGGGGCAACTATTATTGCCCTTGAAATGTCAATGCCTCCTGTTATTCATCCTACAGTTGCTATAATATTTGGAGGGGCATTAGGAGCAATAACTTGTATGATTCCGGGGATTTTAAAAAACAAATGGAAGGCAAATGAAGTAGTATCTTCACTTATGCTAAATTATATAATGCTTTATCTTGGAATTTATATTATAAAAAATCATTTAAGAGATATAAATGCAGGAACAACGGTTTCACAGAAGTTTCCTTCTACTGCAAAACTTCCTAAAATCGTTCCAAACACAAGAATACATGTAGGTTTAATAATAGTAATAGCTTTAGTAGTTATATTGTATTTCTTTATGTATAAGTCAAAACATGGATATGAAATAAGAATGACTGGACAAAACCCAATGTTTGCTAAATACTCAGGAATAAATGTTAATAAGGTTATTATAAATACACAGATTCTAGGAGGCTTTATAGCTGGTATTGGAGGAGCTGTGGAAGTTCTTGGAATGTATTCAAGGTTTGAATGGCAGACATCCCCTAACTATGGTTGGGATGGCATTATAGTTGCTATTCTTGCAAGAAATAACCCTGCCCTTGTGCCTGTTGGAGCTTTCTTTCTCGCATATCTTAGGGTTGGCGCAGATTTAATGTCAAGAATGACGGATGTTCAAAATGAAGTTGTAGCTATTATTCAAGGAATTATGATTGTTCTTATTGATGCAGAAAGTTTTCTTTCATATTGGAAGAAAAAGAGGACATTCAAAGAAGCTACTTCTAAAACCGAAATTGCATCCCAAAATCTTAAGACCAACTAATTAAGGGGTGATAAGAGATGAAAACTTTATTTAATATAATATTTTCTGTGAATTTTGGATATGCAGTACTTAGAGTTACAACTCCAATATTATTTGCTACACTTGCAGCTCTTATTTCTGATAAAGCAGGGGTTATAAATATAGGTCTTGAAGGGATAATGCTTTCATCAGCGCTTGCAGGTGTTATAGTTAGTGCAGCGACACAAAGTGCTTGGATAGGTCTTCTTGGAGCTTTGATTGTTGGAACACTAATGGGTGTTTTGCTTGCATATTTTTCTCTTGATTTAAAAGCTGATACCACACTTTCAGGTATTGCCATTAATCTTATGGCCAGTGGAGGAACTATTTTTGTTCTTTATCTTGTAGCCCATGATAAAGGAATATCAACTTCACTTAAAAGTATGGTTTTACCTAAAATAACAATTCCTTTAATAGATAAAATACCTGTAGTTGGAGGAATACTTTCAGGGCATAATGTGCTTACATATATTTCACTACTTTCAGTAATATTAATGTATATTTTGCTTTTTAAGACTCCTTTGGGGCTGAAAATAAGAAGTGTTGGAGAAAACCCAGATGCAGCTTCTTCAGTAGGGATCAATGTTAAAAAAGTAAAATATTTAGCTCTTGCTATAAGCGGTATGCTTGCAGGTTTTGGCGGGGCATATATGTCTATGGGGTATGTATCATGGTTTTCACAAAACATGACTGCGGGCCGTGGATTTATTGCTCTTGCAGCTGAGGCTATGGGTTCTTCATCGCCTTTAGCATCATTTTTAGCAGCATTAATATTTGGTATTGCTGATGCACTTTCAAATTCTATTCAAAGTTTAAGACTTCCGCCGGAATTTGTACAGTCTATACCTTATATTGCTACAATAATAGGGCTTATTGTTAATTCAGCTAAGGCAGATTCAAAAAAAGCTAAAGCTGAAGAAGAAAAATAGAAGAAGTAATTAAGTATATATGTTAATATATTAATAAATAATAAAAAGGGAGGAAATTATTATGGGAATAAGTTGTTGTCTTGGAGGAAAATTAGGTGAGGTTGCTGAAACAGTTCTTCTACCGGGAGATCCTCTTAGAGCAAAATATATAGCAGACAATTATCTTAAGGATGTAATATGCTATAACGAAATAAGAGGGATGTATGGTTTTACAGGAACATATAAGGGAAAAAGAGTTTCAGTTCAAGGGACTGGGATGGGAATACCATCCTTGTCAATTTATGCTTATGATTTGATTCATGACCATGGTGTAAAAAACCTTATTAGAATTGGTACTTGTGGAAGCATTCAGGAAGACGTTAATATAAGGGACGTTATATTAGTTATGGGTGCATCAAATGATTCTAATATAACAAAACTTGAATTTAAGGGAATGAATTTTGCACCAACTGCAAACTTTGGACTTTTAAAGAAAGCTTATGATGCAGCAAAGTCAAAAGGCATCGAGCCTAAGGTTGGAAGCGTATTTACAAGCGATTTATTTTATCATGATGACCCTGAGCTTTGGAAGATATGGGCAAGATTTGGAATGTTAGCTGTTGAAATGGAAACTGCAGGACTTTATACAATAGCTGCTAAAAATCATGTAAATGCACTTTCTATTTTAACTGTAAGCGATAGTATTGTTAAGCAGCAGGAGACAACACCTGAGGAAAGACAAAGTTCTTTCACCCAAATGATGGAAATTGCTTTAGAGCTTGCATAATTTTTAAAAAAATCAAAACCTCTGGTTAATAGAAGTTAACCAAAGGTTTTGATTTTGATAACTCATACATAATAATAGTATATTTTAGTATCAAGGATGGCTTATATATGAAAGATTACATTAAGAGAATTTTGATTGTAATTTTTGGAGCTTTTGTAATGGGTGCTGGAATTGTTCTTTTTATAAACTCCGGCTTTGGAGGAGATCCCCTTTCGGTATTTAACCAAGGCTTGGCATTAAAAATTAAACTCCCTTTGGGAACAGTAGCTCAAATTGTTAATATTTCAATTATATTCATTGTATTTTTAATTGATAGAAGTCATGTAGGAATTGGCAGTGTGATTAATGCTATTACTGTTGGAATGTTTATTAATTTGCTTATAAATGTGCCGCTTTTAAAACCTCAATCTTTTGGTATGTCAATTGTTGGGCTTTTAATTGGAGTAGTGCTTTTAGGTGTAGGAATAGGCATTTATTTAACAGCAGAACTTGGAGAAGGCTCTATTGAAGGACTTATGATGATTTTAAATGAAAGAACAAAAATTGATATAAAATGGATACGTATAGTTATTGATACTATCCTTACAATAACAGGCTACTTCCTTGGAGGGACGTTTGGAGTTGGCACCATAGCTGGGGCATTATGCACCGGTCCCATAACAGAGTTCACATTAAAAAGTTTAGAAGGGAATAATTAAAGACTCAGGTGTATTATGCACCTGAGTCTTTTACAGTTTTCTTTCAAATATTTCAGCTTTTTCTCCTTTAAAGTCCGCAGCAGAATTAATTCCTAATTTTTTTAAAATTGTATACATAACATCGCTATCAAGGGATATTTTAATTTTTGAGGATTCAGCTAAGCTGTTTAACCTTTCTCTTCCTTCCTCTTTTGAAATGATTGCCTTTGGGCCGCCAACGCAGCCTCCAATACATCCCATTCCTTCTATAAATCTTGCATCTACTTTTCCTTCTTTTGCGCTTTCAAGCAGCTTCTTGCACTCTATTATGCCATTTGACTGAGTAGAAGTAAATAGTTTAGCTTTATCAGGGAAAAGCCTTGTTACAGCTTCATTTACAGAGATAGATACACCACCAGTTCTTCCATATAATCTTCCTTCTCTTGAGGCATATTCTAATGAATGATCTTCAGGAAGCCCTTCAACATTTATATTAAAAGCATCAAATATATCCTTAAGCTCTTGAAATGTCAGTACAAAATCTACTGCACCTTCAACATCAGGATTTTTGATTTCGCCTTTCTTGGCAATGCAGGGGCCTATAAAAACTACTTTACATTCAGGATTAAGCTTTTTAAGTACTCTCCCTGCAGCAATCATAGGGGACACAGAAGGTGAAAGATGTGGGACAAGGTCACTGTAAATCTTTTTAAGCATTCCAAACCAAATAGGGCAGCAGCAGGATGAAAGCATAAAATCATCTTCAGCTTCAACAAGTTCATTAAACTCAACAGCTTCTCTTAAGGTTAGCATATCTGCAAAAAATGCCACCTCTACCATGTCTGAAAAACCAATTTTTTTAAAAGCACATCTTAATTTTGAAAGTGATGCCTTCTTTCCAAATTGTCCTTCAATTGAAGGAGCTACAGCTGCAACTACAGTTTTATTACTTTTTATGAGATTAAATATAGGTAAAAACTGAACATTGCTGATAATATTTTCTTCAGGGCAGGCTTCTATGCATAGACCACATTCTATACATTTATCTTTGTTTATTGATGAGTTTTTATTTTTACCATTTAAAACTATAGCATCAAAAGGACATGCATTTTGGCAGATAGTTTTTCCTTCAATCAAGCTGCATCCTTTACACTCATCTATTTTTGAAACTGCCCTATTTGAAACTTTATATGTTTTTAAAGCTTCAGTTAAATCTTTTGAAAAGTTTTCAGTATATTTTAAATCTACCCCGCAAAGAGATGATATTATATTTGCAAGCCTATTTTTGTCTGTATCCCTGTCTGATAATATTTCATTTACTTTATCTTCAAGTTTTCCTTGATCATAAGCTAATAAAATTTCTTTAAAAAGCTCATTATATTTAATAGACATAAAACCAGCTCCTTTATGGTTTGTATAATTAATAGTTTAAAGCAAATGTTGCTTTTTTACAAATGTATACCATAGATATTAATTTATCTTTAATTATGAATTTTTAAAATAAAAGAATTTCCAGCAGTTCCCTGAATATCTGCTTTAAAACGGGTTAAATTAATAGTAGCACAGGAAACAGGAGGTGAATATAAATGGCAAACATGAATGTTGGAACTAAGAACCAAAATACTATTCCAGAGGCCAAGAAAGGATTAAGTCAGTTTAAATATGAGGTTGCTAATGAGATAGGTGTTAATGTTCCTGACTCAGGATACTGGGGAAACATGACATCAAGGGAATGTGGTTCTGTTGGAGGATATATGGTTAAGAAGATGGTTGAGGCTTATGAAAGAAACCTAACTTCAAGATAACCACTAAATAAATATAAA
>DHEX01000140.1:0-150 GCA_002400085.1 Clostridiaceae bacterium UBA4839
TTAAAACTGATGGTGATTTTAATTTGATTGATAAGGTAATTAGAATTAGTGTACATGATGATGGCAATACGTATAGTGCGACACAGGATATTAAGGTGGTGAGTGGATTTGGTATATAATTATAATTTATTAGGTGAATATAAAATCAAA
>DHEX01000140.1:207-6272 GCA_002400085.1 Clostridiaceae bacterium UBA4839
ATGCTTGATGGATTTATTGCAAAAACCAATTCAACAATTCAAAATATGGTTTTGACATTTAAATATTTTACACATGTTAATTTAGTTATGTATAAACTTGATGGATTTTATGGAACTCGTCTTGATATATTAACAACATTAATTGATGCAGAAATGACAAAAAACGATGCTTTTGGTATTGGACGGTTTGAATCAGGAGATAGACAGAATATGAATCCTACTACTGATAATAAGTGGTGGGGATATTATTTGCAATATACTGTACCAGATTTTAAGAAGCGTGATGAATCTTGAAATTAGATTATTTAACTTTGCTTGGTAGTGAAAGAATTTTTATAAAAGGTATTGGACATTTTTACTCCCCTACTTTACGAATGGTAAGGAATATAGGTCTTAATACATATGAAACTTATATGGCTATGTTAAATTTATCACAAGAATCAATAGAAAAAATTTTGCAAATTCCAAGTAATGAATTAAAAATATTTGATTTAGTTATTAATGATGAAAAGATAAGAGAAGAATTTTCTTATATCTTTTCTTTTTTTATGTCTGAAACAGTTGTTTATAATCAACAGCAAAAATGTTTTTTAACTTTGGATTTATCTAATAAAGAACCAAAACTTATTGGTTCTATAAATTCTGAAAATTTTGATTCTGTAAGAAATGTTATTTTGCAATTTAATTATAGCAAATTATCAAAAACAGATAAGGCGAAACCTGCTGGAAAGCATACTGCCGCATTACAGAAAAAAAGAGAAAAATATCATAAAAAATTCGCAAAACAAAATGTCAATAAAGATATTACAATTCCAAATTTAATTTCTAAAGTTGCAGCTTATAGTAATAGTGTAAATTTAATTACTATTTGGGATTATACAATCTTTCAATTATTTGATCAATTCTTTGCCTTAAACAATAGAGAAATTGGGGATATTTCAAAATTTAATTATTCTATATGGGGTGGAGAACAAAAAATTACAAATTGGTACAAAAACACTTATGAACAATAAGAAAGGATGATAATATATGTCAACACCAGTTGAACAGATGGCTAACCGTGAAGTGTTTACGAATACTTTTAGTAATATGGATGGTTCACTTTATGATTATATTGATTATGCCAATACAGGAGATGTAACTTTTAAATCTACAACCAACTATGCTATTGGTGGTCAGGGTGGTGGACGAAAAGAAGCATTTAATGGCGCTCCTGAAGTTACTATGAAATTTTCAACACAGATTATTACTCCGAAATTGATTTCTATGCTTTCGGGATGTAATGTTGAAAGCGACAAGAACATTTTTAAACATGCAAAGATTGTGTCTGTAACTAATGAAACTAATACGACTATTACATTTCCAGCGAGTGCAGTTCCAGCAGATGGTACATTGTCCGTATTTCCTAAAGGTGTTGAATTAGTTGATTCTAACAAGGTAGAGGGGACTTTGACTGGAGGTGTATTTACATTTACAACGAAAGCTACAAGTGATACTGAATACAATTGTTTTTATCGGACAGTAATAACTGGTTCTCAGACAATTCCATTTAAATCTAATGTAACACCAAAGAGTTTCATTTGGGATGGAGAAACGCCTTGGAAGAGTAACGGTGTTGAAAGAACTGAGCAATTCCATGCTTATAAAGTTACTCCTCAGCGTAACTTTACATTTTCTTATCAAAATACAGGTGATCCGGGTAAGCTTGAGATTACTTTTGATCTGTTGTCAGATGATAATAACAATCTGTTTGACAAGACATTTTTGCCAGAGGAAGAATAAGATTAATTATGCGAAGAGTCTTAATTGGCTCTTTGCTTCTTTTAGTGCTTAATACATAAACATTAAAATAAGCAGAATTGAAGGAGATACATATGAAAAAAGAATTCGTATATATTTACAATCCAGAACAAGTAAAATTCTTTTTGAATGATTGGCATTTAAAAGTTGTTGATTTTGGGACTGGTTCTAAAGGCGATGCTTTTATTAAATTTAAAAATGATAATGATTTTAGACAAGCGTTTACTGTTTGGCGATTGAGAAAACATTAACTGAACTAATTTTATAGGGCGGTGACGGATGATATTATCTTCACTGTCACTTCCCTATTTTTTTATTTTCACAGGAGTGAGATTTATAAATAAACAGATAATATTAATTATTGATAATATAACACTTGATAATTATTCTAAATATTATTTTACTATACATCCGAAAGCTAGAAAAATTCCAATTACTTGTCCTTATCATCCTTCAATTAATCAATGGATGATTATGAAACGTCCAATTATGAACGCCTTAAAAGGTAAATGGAAAGATTTTATTGTATGGTTTATTGAAGATCAACATTTGACTAATTTGGGAATTGAAGAATGTGAAATGACTTTTATTACATATTTCAAAACTAGAATACGGCATGATTGCGATAATTTTGTACCAAAATTTATTTTAGATGGATTTTCAGAATCAGGATTAATTATAGATGATGATAGTGAACATGTAAAATCACTTACATTACAATGTGGATATGACAAAAATAATCCTCGTACAGAAATTTATATTAATATATTGAAGGAGAATGATTCAAATGAGTAAAAATATTGCGATTAAAGATGTTAAAAATATTGTTAAAAATGATGGGGTCCCTACATATACAATAACATTTGGAAATGAAAAAGATGGTACTGCTGTTACTGCGCATATGAAAAGATATTTATCTATTGAAGAAGAAACACTTTTTGTTGATAAAATGTGTGATGCGGTTTTCTATAATGGCGTATACCAACCAGAATATTATCAGATTATGTTTACTATTTTTATCATGCAAATGTTATCTGATTTTCCAATTCCAAAGAAAACGAAATTCTTTGATATTAATGAATTTAAAAAGTGGGATTCGGTATTTCATTTTATGGAAACAATTAAAGCTAGCGATAATGAATATTTAAAAAATTATATTGATTATTTGAAAGATATTTCATGGGAAAAAATTAACTTTATAAAGGCAAGAATTCAGGGCCAATCAAAATTTGATGATCTATTTGATTCAATTAAAGTTTTGTCTGATAAATTTGCTGATAAACTTGATGGCATTGATTTAACTAAAGCAGTGAATCAATATACAAATAAAGTAGTTGAAGAATTAAAACAGGGTGAGAAAAATGGCTGATAAAGAATATGATAGCATTGAAGATTTAATTGGCGATTTACAAAATGCTGTTGATGATTCTTTAAATACAGAGGTTACTCAGACTGTAAAACCTGTTATGGAACAAGCAATACAAAATACGGTTTATGATGTTTATAATCCAAAAGTTTACATTAGACGTGGTGAATTAGGCAATCCAAAAAATATTAATGCTACAGTTGAAAATCACGAGTTGTCTATAGAAAATGATGCACCAGTAAACTTTGATTATGACACATCTCAAGGGATTGGAATGCCATTGGCAGATCAGGTTGCAATGGGTGTTGGATATGCCTATATGTCCATGCCACCAAGAGATTTTTATAAAACTGCGACAGATTATTTAGAATCTAATAATCTTATTGCGGCAGCGATAGCAGATGGATTAATTCGGCAGGGCTTTGATGCAGACGAATCATAAAATGATTGGGGTGTATATATCCCCTATCTATTTTCACAAGAAAGGGGAAATTATATATATGGCAAATAAAATTGCTGTAAAGGTGCAAGCTAAATTAGATGCTTCTAATTCTGCAAGAGATTTTCAATCAGATTTAGATAGTATGATTAAGAATATTAAACCTGTTAAAATTCAGGTACAATTTGATAAATTAGATACTAGAGATATTGATAGTCAAATAGATCAAGCTACAAGACAAATTCAAAATACCATATCAGCATCAGCTAGAAATATAAGAATTGATCCAATTGATATGAGTAATATCTTTAAATTTAGTAAAAATCCATTTGATATGACAGAACAATTGAATAAATATACTGAGCAGTTGAATAAATTTAAAGATAATGCGGTAGCAACTTGGAAAGCCATTAGTAATGCTAAAGGACAATTACAGGGTGCGAAAGTCAGTTATTTTGATAATAATTCGCAATCTACTGTAACTGAAACTTTTAAAATTACTCAAGCAATGAATGATGCTGGAGAAGCAGTTAAAAGATTAGCTCTTGATACAACTAGTTATAGTCAGAATACAGCAAAAGCTAATCAGCAAGCAGAACAATTAGCATCCAAGCTAGAAATTATAGGTGCAAAATATAAGTCTTTTCAGGCTATATTGTCTAATAATTCAAATGGTATTCAGCTAGGTAATTTGAATCAAGATTATGTTAAGGGTATTGAAAACGCTTTGGGTTCAAGTGATTTGGCAAATGCTGATAAATATCTAAAGTTATTGCAAGAAGATTATAGAGCTTTAAATAATTCTATGACTAAGGATTTTAGTAGTACTGCCGCTGAAAAAATGAGTCAGAATTTATCAAAAATTGAAAATAGCATTGCAAAAACTAAATCACAATTTGAAAAATTGAATCAATATGGTATCAATAGTAATTTTGATAAGTCAACACAGAATGTTGTAGCGAATATTAAAAATCTTGATTCTTTAATGGAACGTTTTAAGGTAGCTACTAATGGTGATGAAAAAGTTGAGATTTTTAATCAGTTACAAAATGGTGCTAAGGAAGCCGCTACAGGTGTTAAAGATTTAATTAATGCTCAAGCACAGTTAAATCGTGTTATGCAACAAGCTGGTAATTTTAGTAAGTATTTAAAGGAAAATCCACAAGCATTAAAAAATTATGCAGATCAAATACAAAATATTAAAGTTCAACTTAGTAGTTTATTTCAAGAAACAGATCCTTCTAAATTATCTATAGGATTAAAAGAAGTAAGTTCTGAAATTAGTGGATTTAAAGGTCAAGTAAGAGAAGCAGGATTAGAAGGCAGGACTACTTTTGGAGAACTTGGTAATGATATTAAAAAGATGGTACAATGGACTCTTGGTGGAACTGTAATTTTTGGTAGTATTGCTGGTGTAAAACAAGCTTTTTCGGATATTAAAAATCTTGATAGCGCTATGGTTGAACTAAAAAAAGTTACAAATGAAACTGCCTCAACATATGATACATTTTATAAAAATGCAAATACAGATGCTAAAGAATTAGGTGCATCTACCCAATCAATGATTGAGGAAACCGCTTCTTGGGGACAAATGGGATTTAAAGTTTCGGATGCTGAAAATTTAGCGAAAGATTCTGAAATTCTAAAAAATATTTCAGAGAATATGTCTGCATCAGAAGCTACGGATACAATTATTTCATCTATGAAAGCATTTGGAATTAGCACGAATGATGTTATGAATGGTATCATTAGTAAAGTTAATGAGGTAAACAAACCTGCCTCCTTATATAGCAATATATAAGTAAAACATAATCAAATCGGTAAAACTCCAGAGATGGACAATACCGAGGAGTTATTTATTGTATGTTATAAATACAAAGGAGTTGGTATTTATACTAGACAAAATTTAGTTGGTCAAAAGTTTGGAAGATTAGTTGTAACAAAAATGCTTTTTAATTATAAAAATACCAATATAACATACAATAAATTCAATTCCGTAACGACTAAATTGTATAATGGTGACATTATATATACGTTATGCCCTATTTATATAGGTGAAGGGATAGTCTGAACTCATATTATAATCTAATAATGAAGTATGAGAATCAAGAAGAAATTCTTGATCGCTATGGTTCAACATAGTCATAAAGCAACAGTTTTGTGGAAATAAATTTGCCGTCACCAACACAGATATTTCAGAAGCCTTAAAACGTTCGTCTTCTTCTTTGTCGGTCGCTGGTAATAGTATAGATCAATCAATCGGTTTAATTACTGGTATTACCGAAATAACTAGAGATGCGCCCGGAGCAGGTAAAATTTTGCCTGTAAGAAACTATATCGGTTAAAGTCTAGAGATAGATAAGACCGAGGAAAGATTTATAATATTGTCTTTTATAAAAGGAGAATTGTTATAAAAGACAGCAAATATATTACTAAAATATGCCCTAGTTGTAATAAAGA
>DHEX01000059.1 GCA_002400085.1 Clostridiaceae bacterium UBA4839
CGTATGCGGTTTCGTTCAATTATTTTTTAGAAATTCATTTATTAGAAATTTTATAAAAGCAGGCGGGTTCCATGGTATGTCCCACCTGCTTTTATTTAATAAGATTTTTATTAATTCTGTGCAATGCCATACTTGTACACATTACAGCTTATGAAAATAAATCGTTTGCAAAAAACAGATACTTCAAATAAAAATATCTTCTTCATTTTTAATCATACCAATTGTTTCTCTATTTGAATAATTTTTATTTTGAAAGCTATAAATAATAACTGAATCCTCACTCTTATTCATAAATCCTCCAAGCTCCATTTTTAGCTTTTTTAAATTTCCTTCACTAATTTCTCCTTCAAAAACGGAATTTTGTACCCATGTAAGATATTTTCTACATTTTTTAAGAGCTTTCCCTACTCTTTTTTCACCAAAGTCATAAACAAGAATAACAAACAAGCTTACCACCTCGCTACAAAACCTTTATATTCCTTGCCTTCAGTTATATGCTTTTGAAGCTTATAAAGCTCCATTCTTATAATCCTTTTATAAGTTACTTCACTATTTAATGCTGCATGGTTTATTGTTGTAAAAAGTTTATTATTATACTCCTGTATAAATTTCTTTTTTCCAGATTCATTTAATAATATTCCATTAAGCTCTTTCATAAAGTCACTTTCATTTAAAATATTTTTATTCAAAATAGTAAATATTGCCCTATCAACTATAATAGGCTTAAATATCTCAGCAACATCAAGATTTAAAGTAAATCGCCTTTCATTTGTTGAATGAAGATATCCAATCCTCGGATCAAGCTGTGTATTATAAATTTCACTTAAAACTTCTGCATACATCATAGAATTACCAAAGCTTATAAGGGAATTAAGTTTATTTAGTGGTGGTCTTTTACTTCTCTTTTCAAATTCAAATCCAGGCTTATTTATAATTTTATCAAAGCATTTATAATACCGTTCTCTAATATTCCCTTCATAAGCCATAAGCTCATTTATGTCCTTAGCACCATTTATCATTTTCATTTTCTCAGTTATAATATTTATTTCTTCTTCAAGATCAGCTTTCCTATTTTTATAATATTTTAAAATTACAAGCATATTCATTGCAGCTGTTTTTATGAATTCTTTTGCTATATTAAGCCGCTTATTATTATCAAGATAAAATTCTGCCTGCTTTAATATTACAAAACCAGAATTCAAATGTTCCCTCGGATAAAATGTACCTGTATAATACCCATAATAATTAAAGAAGTGAATACATACACCTTTCTCAGAAGCATAATCAAGGAATCTTTTATTTAAGTTTACTTCTCCATATATCCATATATTATTTGTTTGTTCAATAGGTATAAATTTTTTCTTTTCTTCACCTTCAAAATATATAGTATTATCTTTTCTTTTTAATTCACCATTTTCAAAAATATAAATATCCTTTTTCATTTTACCCTCCTATGCAAAGCAATATTCTCTATATCCACACTTAATGCAATATCTATTACTTTCTATTTCAGGTGGGATATTAAGATTTGTAATTCTTTCAATATCATTTACCATCACTTCAAGTTTTTTTATAGCTTTATCGTTTAAATTCACATCTGTTCTTTTTCTTTCCTGTGGATATAATAAAACCCCTCTTGCGTTTATACCTGCATCATTGAGTACTTTTAAGTAATACATAAGCTGCCATTTTGAAGCTTGTTCATATTTAGATGATTTTTTTGTTTCACCAATAACAAGCTCCTGCTTTGATTGAAAGACCACATCAAATTTTACATTTCCAAAGCTAACTTCTTTATCATCTCTTTTATAGCTAAACTCGTGAATAAATTTTCCAAGATCAATATTTTCATCTCCTTGATCTGGTACAATGCTATGAGACATAAACCATACTTCTTTTTTGCAAATATTATAGTACCAAATAAGCGTTCCATTTATCTCACTGACCCCCATAAAATTACCTCCGTTTAAATTTCGTTTACTATAATAATTTCCAATAAGTGTAAAAGCATATTAAGCACCATATACTTAAGTTTGTTTTTTGTTTCAATTCCTCATAGGTAAGATAAAATCTATTTACACTAATTATCTAAATCATGCTATGTACTAGTTGGTGCTATGTCAAGAAAAAGTACAAATTAAAGCGAGAAAATTCCAGACAAATTTCTAAATTTTAACTTGCAATTGATACACTGAGTTCCTTGACTTTTTTATATGCTTTTTCAAACTCATTTGGTGACATATAATTGCAATGACTATGAATTCTTGTGGTATTATAAAATGTTTCAATATATTCAAATACAAGGATATATGCATGACGATAATTCTTAATTCTAAAACGATTTATCCATTCACGTTTAATAATTGCATGGAAGGATTCAATGCATGCATTATCCCATGGATAAGCCTTCTTTGAATAACTAAGTATCATTTTTGAAGTAGCCTTTTTATATTCTTTTGATACATACTGGCTGCCTCTGTCACTATGTATAATAACTGGATTAACTATCTTTCTATTTCTCTTAGCTTTATTAATTGTGTCAATAACACAAGAAACCTCTAAGCTTTCTGAAAGTGTCCATGCTATGATTTTTCGGGAGTATAAATCCATAATACTTGTAAGATATACAAAACCTGCATCAGTCCAGATATATGTAATATCTGTGCACCATACTGCATTTGGAGTATCAGGATTAAATTGCTCGCCTAAGATATTCTCAAGTTTACTGCTGAAATCAGAATCCTTTGTAGTAACAGTATATGGCTTTACATACTGAGCTCTAATTTCAAGTTCCCTCATATATTTTCCAACAGTTCGTTCTGATATTTTTTCACCAGTTTTTTGTATCTCTTTTGCAATTTTAGGAGCACCATAATTTTGATGCGATTTATCATAAATTTCCTTGATTTTTTTCTTTACAAGCTGCTTTCTCCTTTGTTGATTTGAAGGCAGGCGATGCAGCCATGAATTATACCCTGAACGTGAAACGCCTAATATACTAAGCACTCTGCTGACAGAAACTCGGCGCTTCCCTTTGAGATCTTCACATTTATTCTGAACCTCAATATAGATTGCTTCTGTCACTTTCCCAGAATGCTTATGGCTTTTTTTAATACATCAAGAGCATCCTTTGTATCACGTAATTCTCTGCGTAATCTGGCGTTCTCTTTTTCTACGTCAGAAGAATAATTCCCTGAGCCCCGAACCTGAATACCATTTTCGCTTTTTGAATCTTTAATCCACTTTGATAAGGTACTAGTACCTATATCAAGGTTTTGGGCACAACCTCTTATTCCAAGTTCCTTATGATCCATATAATATTTTACAGCATCTTCTTTAAACTGTTTGTCATGTTGTTTCATCATGATTAAGTTCCCCCATTCTTATATTTATTTTATTCCTTGTTGGGAACTTTCTCAATTTCTCTTGTACTATTTTTATTCTAACATCATTGACTTGCAATAGGTAGTGATGTACAAGTTTCAATTCCTCATAGGTAAGATAAAATCTTTGCTTGTGCCTTTGCAAATTCTTCCCATTGATTGTCGTTTCAATTCCTCATAGGTAAGATAAAATCTGCTCTTTCATCTCCTTGCTGTCCATACTTATATTAGTTTCAATTCCTCATAGGTAAGATAAAATCGCCATAGCTTTTTTCTTATAGCTCCTTCACTCCTCTGTTTCAATTCCTCATAGGTAAGATAAAATACTTGGCTCCAAATTTTGAAAAGTCTCCCGAAAAGGTTTCAATTCCTCATAGG